>CANISN010000072.1 GCA_947470165.1 Burkholderiaceae bacterium
CTGGCTCATCAAATGTAGAGGCAACCACTTCACCGCGTACAGAGCGCTGCATTTCAGTAACTTCTTCGGGGCGCTCATCAACTAACAACACGATCAAGATCGCATCTGGATTGTTCGCAGAAATCGCGTGAGCAATGTGCTGCATCATCACGGTCTTACCGGATTTAGGTGAAGACACGATCAAGCCACGCTGGCCATAGCCAATCGGGGAGATCATGTCGATGATGCGGCCAGTTAAATTCTCTTCTGCTTTGATATCACGCTCTAACTGAATGACGCGATTTGGATGCAAAGGCGTTAAGTTCTCGAACATGATGCGGTTCTTTAAAGCCTCTGGAGGCAAACCATTGATCTTGTCTACCTTTACCAAAGCAAAGTAACGCTCGCCATCCTTAGGGGTGCGAACCTCGCCTTCAACGCTGTCACCAGTATGCAGATTAAAGCGTCGGATCTGGGCAGGTGATATGTAGATATCGTCCGGCGATGCCATATAAGAGGCATCAGGGGAGCGTAAGAAACCAAAGCCATCAGGCAATACTTCTAAAGTGCCGTCACCGAAAACAGATTCACCTTCCTTGGCTCGCTTTTTCAGGATGGCAAACATCAATTCTTGTTTGCGCATCCGTTGGGTGTTTTCAATCTCCAGGCTAGCTGCCATTTCAAGCAGCGCAGATACGTGGAGTACTTTAAGTTCAGATAATTGCATGTGGTTCTCGGGTGTAGATAAGGATATGGATTTGTTTTAGGGAATTGCTGTCTAGACGAATATCAGACAGATTTGGGGGAAAACAGAATTTGGGGGAGTTTGCTAAAAAAGAGGGGCACTGAAAGTGCGTTGAAATGCTGATGAAGTAGATACTACACTAAAAAGACAGGAAGTAGCTAAAAACCACAGGCTCACCTAGTGAACCTGTGATCTAAGACTATTTACAGATGACTATCAATAAATGCAGTCAACTGGGATTTGGCCAAAGCGCCTACTTTTTGAGCAGCGACAGTGCCGTTCTTAAAGAGGATCAAGGTCGGAATGCCGCGAATATTGAACTGGGCAGGAACGCCTTGATTCTCATCAACGTTCATCTTTGCGATTTGGATCTTGTCACCGTACTCGCCAGCGAGTTCTTCGAGGATAGGGCCAATCATCTTGCAAGGGCCACACCACTCCGCCCAGAAGTCGAGCAATACAGGTTTATCGGACTTGAGAACATCTTGCTCGAATGAAGCGTCAGTTACATATTTAATGCCGGCACTCATGAAAATTCCTTATTTGGTCTTACTTAGTTTTATATAGTTATCGCAATACAACGCTTATATTAGCAATAAGCCGAGCATTTTGCCTAAAACTGCATTTCTACCCCTGAACCAGACCCAATTTATTCTAGATGTTTCACCCATTTCCGACCATTTCTAATAGTAAGCAGCCTTATGAATGGGCTATTAGGCCTAATGCTGGCGCACTAAGGCAGCTCGCGGAAGGAATTTGGGATTGTGCGGTGCAAACCCATCAGCGCCCCTTAGTGGTGCTGAGTACTGCAGGGCCTTTAATGGGAGTCAGGGTTGCTCTAGAAAAATATCGACCTGCAAACCTCCCAAACCAGATTGCCTTCCTGCCCCAAGTCATTAGCTTTAACGATTGGCTAGAGGCTGCGCCAGGTACCTGGAAGTTTCCTAAAAGGCAAACAGATCTAGAGCGCTGGTTATCGGTATACGTCAACTTACGTAAACATCCCATTTTGCAAAGTTGGTTTAAAGCTGAGAGTGAGGCAGGTGCCTGGGGTTTGGCGCAAGCAGTGATTGACGCATGTGATGCCTTATCAGAGGCAGTGGTGCCTCAGATGCAAAGCGAAATCAATGCATTAATACAAAGTCGCGCACTGGATGCCGACGCGTGGGTCAAAAAAGTAGAAGTATTGCTAGATCAAGCCATAGCAAAAGCCTATGTAGGTTTATCTCGCAAGGTAGTAGACCAAGAGTCTATCGTCTTGCTTGCTTTTTGGCGCTACCTCAGTAGCCCTGGCGATCCTGTCATGCGAAAACATTTCGCACTAGCAGCACATCTCGAGGCGGCAAGAGCTAACCTAACTCAACCTCGACCTTTGATCTGGGTGCAAACCGCAGACCCCAAGCCAATTGATCAAGAGACTATTACCCAATATCTTGAGGACTATGCGCAATTTGCTCCAGTCGTTAATGTAGGTGCAGATTGGCAATCGGTGGCACTCTGGTCTGAGGCGCTCACTGGTCAGGATGATCAAGGGCAGCTGATGCAAACAAGTGATGAGCAGAATGCTTTGATTGACCACAATATCCACGCTAGCTATCCCGCAAGGTGGCGTTTGCTGGCTGCAAGGCGCTTCGAAGAATTGGCTTGGGCAGCCGCTAAATCTATAGAGACCCATTTAATTGCTGGTAAGACGAATATCGCCCTCGTTGCGCAAGATCGTTTAGCCGCAAGAAGGGCGCGGGCACTGTTGTCCCGCTTTGGTCCTGGTCTGCGGATCCGTGATGAAACTGGTTGGAAGCTTTCAACTACGCGAGCTGCTGCAGCGCTTAATAGTTACTTAGAGCTTATTCGCTGCCCTCAAGAGGGGCCGAGTGCGAGCGCCTTACTCGAGTTTTTGCAGAACCCCTATTTTGATATTGCCCATACTTTGCAAAAGACGCCTGAAATCTGCATCAGTCTAGTAGCGCAATTAGAAGACATCTTGATTGCAAGCCAAGCCAAGTCTGGTTGGGAGACTTTTAGAATGGCGATTGAGCGTGCGAATGCTTACGCTTCATCGAGCGGTAGTGTGCCGCACGAAGCGCTTTTACAGTTGATGAGCTTGTTGCAGAAGCGACATGCACAGTGGCAAGCACTTAAGCTTGATTGCGCAAATGCCGACACACTTTTGCAAACGAATCTGCAAGAGATGGGTATGGCACAGCGATTAGAACAAGATTCTGCTGGTAAGCAATTACTCGAAGTACTCAAGACCTTTGATCTAGGTGCAGGGCCTTATCAGCACCTCACAATGCGTTTGCCAGAGTGGCTTAGCTTATTAAAGACGGTGATTGAAGCAGCTTCCTATCAGGAGGCTGGTAAGGAGTCACAAGCGACTTTAAGTATCTTGCCCTTAAGCTCGACACGTTTGCGAGAGTTTGATGCAGTTGTATTGGTGGGTTGTGATGAGCAGCAGTTGCCTGCATTTTCTGAGCCACCATTGTTTTTCTCAGACGCGCTTAATCGTTTATTAAAAGCCTCTACTATTACTGCGCAATACATTCAGCAGGCGCGGGATTTATCGCAACTACTGATTTCTTGCCCACAAGTAGATTTACTTTGGCAAAGTAAAAGCAATAGTGGCGAACCACTCAGACCATCTGCTTGGATTAGTCGACTCCGCGCACAATTACCTACTAATTGGCCCATCTTGGAAGTAAAGCCTGATATGCATGCAGATCAGTCAAATCCATTGCAAGAGGCAGTAAGCACAGTGAGTGCAGAGATTGCTTTACCAATCAGCATGTCACCTAGTGCTTATAAGGCTTTGCGAGATTGTCCTTATCGCTACTATGTGCGTAGTATTTTAGGTTTACGGAAAGCAAAAGAATTCGAAGAAGGCTTTGATGCTTCATTGGCAGGGCAGGTTTTGCATTCTCTATTGAAGAACTTCTTTCAGGCTTTAAAAACAGAAGAGCAAAAATCCCAATCCAGTATTTCTCAAGATCTTGATGCTCGTCGTCTGTGGATGCAAGAACACTTAACAAAACATTCCGAAAAAGAGTTCGAGCGTTTGATCAAAGGTGATGCCAGAGTGATGGGTACTTTGCGTGATTGGCAAAAGCAAATCCCTAGCTTCATTGATTGGCAATTAAAGCGTGAGGCAGAGGGTTGGCGCTATCACGATGCAGAGTTGCCGGTGGGTTTCATGGTGACGCTGACCGATCCCGATGGAGTGCAAAGAGAGATTCAGATTGCGGGTCGGGCCGACCGCTTTGATGTGAATACCAATAATCCCAGTTCTGCAGCAGTCATTGATTATAAGAATCAAGGTACTGCCAAAATTAAGAAGCGAGCAGAGCGTCTTTTGGATGATCCGCAGTTACTGATCTATGCCCGCGCTGTTAATGAGAATGCAGTAGCAGCACACCTTCCTGGGCGCACCATTGAACAAGCTGAATGGGTTTCATTAAAAGCAGATATTAAAAAAGCGGATGACAAGATTGTCCGGGCTCATCCTATCGAGGATATGCCAGCAATCATGGCGCAATTTTCAGAGCAGCTCAGTGATGATCTTGAAGTATTGTGGGCGCGTAAACCCATGAAAGCCTTTGCACCAGATAGTGTTTGCCAATATTGCGAAGCTAGAGGCGTTTGCAGAAAGGGGATGTGGTGAGCGAAAAGTTTGATTACCCCGTAGCCTGTAACCCGAATCATTCCGTGATTGTTTCTGCATGCGCTGGTAGTGGTAAGACTTGGCTCTTAGTTGCTCGCATGGTACGCCTATTACTTGCTGGTGCAAAGCCTCAAGAAATCTTGGCGCTGACCTTTACTCGTAAAGCAGCACAAGAGATGCGAGACCGCCTATTTGGGCTGCTGGAGCAGTTTTCTCAATTAGATGATGCACAGCTTATTCATGAGTTAACAACGAGAGGCTTAGATCACGCAGAAGCTCAGAAGCTGCTTCCGCAGGCTAGGGCGCTCTATCTCAAAGTCTTAATGAGTCCACAATCGATTGTGATCGACACCTTTCATGGTTGGTTTGGCAAACTACTGGGTGCGGCACCAATTTCAGCTGAAGTGCAGCCTGGATTTAATCTTCGTGAGGACGCTAAACGTTTACAAGAAGAGTGCATGGAAGATTGGTGGGGAGGCTTATCTGCTGATCTCAAAAAACACTATGACGTCTTACTAAAAGAATTTGGCGCTTTTGAGACAGACAAGTTCTTGATGGGTAATTACAGCCTCTTTAAGCAAAGAGGTGCATGGACATTCTTCTTGGCATCATGCGCAGCAAAAGGTATTAGTCCAATTGAGGCTCTAGCGCAATGCTTGCCTCATCTATCTTTGCCCAATCCGCTTGAAGAGTTTTGGCAGCGCCCAGGCACAGTAGAAGATTTGCAAGTGATGCTCCAATGTTTTAGTAATGGAACGCCAACACAACAGAAAAGTGCAGCATATATTCAGGCAGTTATCGCTCATCATGTAGCGGGTGGATCTGTTATGGGTATTGCCAGTAAATGGCAAAGCTATTTTCTAACTCAAGCGCTTACTCCACTAAAAGATATTGCGACAATGGCCGCTCCTATGCGGGATTACCTTGCTGCAACGGGTGGTGATCCGACTCAGATTACGGCAATCCGTAACGCTTGGGTAGATGCTTATCAAGCTTGGTTTATTTGGAAAAACGATCAAGATGCTTACGCGATCAACGCTGCTTGGTTTGCTATGAGTGAGGCGATGCTAGGGCACATGCAAAAAACAAAAGAATCAATGCGGGTACGTGACTTTGATGATTTAGAGATTGGCGTGAGTCAACTCATGGCCGATCCAGCAAATGCGGCTTACCTACAGGCAAGACTTGATGCTAAGTACAGGCATATTTTGATTGATGAGTTTCAGGATACCAATCCACTGCAGTGGCAAATATTACGTGCTTGGCTTGAGGGTTACGGACAGGACGGATCTCGTCCCAGCGTCTTTATTGTGGGAGATCCAAAGCAGTCAATTTATCGCTTCCGGCGCGCTGACCCCAGATTGTTTGATAGCGCCCGACAGTTCTTAACGACTACCTTGCAGGCTAAGGCCTTGTATCAGAATGCCACCCGCAGAAATGCCCCCCAAATTAATGAGGCGGTCAACAAAATATTTTTAATGGATTGTGTTCCACCTAGCTATGAATTTGCTGAGCAACGCACTGATTGGAAGGCGCCAGCAGAAGATATCGCTAAGCATGGGTTTGCTACCAAGGGTGAAGCGATGTTATTGCCACTGATTGAGCGTGTAGAGCAAGACCAGGCTGAGCGAACTGGTAGTGCTTTAGATAACCCCATTGAGGATGCAGGACTGACTGTCGGAGTGCAGCAACGCTATTGGGAAGGCCAGCAAGTAAGCCGCTTGATTTTGCATGTGATGGCAACTCGCCAAGTGATTGATAAACGGGATGGCAAAGAGTATTGGCGTCCAGCTAGGGGCAGTGATTTTATTTTGCTCGTTAAGCGCCGCGCTTATTTATCCCAGTTTGAAAGAGCGCTTCGTGAAGCGGGTCTCGCCTATGACAGTTCGCGCTTAGGTGGTCTACTCAATACTTTAGAGATCGATGACTTAATTGCCTTGCTGACGGTCTTGGTATCCCCAAGACATGATTTGCCATTGGCGCAAGTATTGCGTAGTCCCATTTTTAGTTTTACTGAGCAGCAAATGCAAACGCTCAGTAGTCATGTGGGTGATAGCTACAGTCAACACGAAAACGAAAGTCAAACCCAAACTTCCTGGTGGGAT
Source organism: Burkholderiaceae bacterium (assembly GCA_947470165.1). Lineage (GTDB taxonomy): Bacteria > Pseudomonadota > Gammaproteobacteria > Burkholderiales > Burkholderiaceae > Polynucleobacter. The sequence goes on from CANISN010000072.1 coordinate 6,485, forward strand.
GCATTACAAAGTAGCTCGGTCGGATCGGTTCAGAAGGCAGCCCGTTATTTAGAACGATGGAGAGGTCTAGGCGAAGTATTACCAGTGCACGATCTGCTTGATCTGATCTATCAAGAGAGTAATTTGCGAGTCAGTTATGCCATCTCTTCTCAAAATCTGGCACGTGCTCAGGTTTTAGCAAACTTAGATGCTTTCTTGGAGCTTGCCTTGAATCAAGATGGCGGTCGCTATCCCAGCTTGAGTCGATTCATAGAAGAGATCAACGCGATGCGTCGTGGCGATGATGATGAGACCCCCGATGAGGGCGATGTGGAAGCTGAAGCTGAAGAAGATATTGGCGAAGTGGATCTTGATAGTGAAATGTCTGAAGAGGATCATCACAAGCGCGTACGCATCATGACCATTCATGGTGCTAAGGGATTAGAGGCGCCATTTATCATCATGCTTGATGCCAACAATACCGAGTGGAAGGCGCCGAAACGTGGTGTATTGCTCGACTGGTCACCAGATGAGACTAGTCCAAGCCACCTTTCTCTTTATACCGCGAAGTCTTTAACGGATCAGCGAGAAGTGATCTATCAAAAAGAAAATCAAGTTAGTGAGAATGAAAACTGGAATGTCCTATACGTTGCCATGACACGAGCTCAACAAGGTTTATGGATTAGTGGCGTGCAATCCCATATCAAAGATGGCATTAATCAGAAATCTTGGTACGGTAGAGCATTAGCTGCGGGTATAGAAACTGTAGATACCTCTGAGTGGGGTGAAGATCAGTCTCTACCCAAGCAGGAGTCAAGATTGCTAGGTAGCGAGTCATTTCAGATAAATCATTTTCAGTTGTCATGGGACGCCGCTAAACAATCACATCAAGAAACAATTGCGAATATTGAGAGTGGTGCCTTAGCAATTGCGACTAAGGCGCAAGCAAAAGTACAAGCAGCAGAGCAGCCCGATCCAGAAATTCTGGAAGAGGGTACACACTTCCATAAATTATTAGAGTTCTTGACTGTGAATTCAGGCAATCAAGTGAAAGCACAAATGCCAAGCGAGCAAGAACTCATGAATTGGCTGAGTATTGATCAAGCGCATGCCAAAAAATTGATGGAACGTGTCCAGCTTGTAATGGATGCACCCCAACTAAAACCTTACCTCACAGAAAATCAGTGGGTACAAGCTTGGAACGAGATTGATATTGCTGATATACAAGGTAAAAG
>CANISN010000073.1 GCA_947470165.1 Burkholderiaceae bacterium
AACTTGATCGTTGTTTTTAGTCTTCGGTAGCCAAATGCAGGTGAAGCTGCGAGTGGGCAAAATCACTTGAATCACGTTGACGATCAGCCTTAGCCTCTGAGGTATTACGAGCTGCCTCTAATGCATCCAAGTAGGACTCATTAATATCACCTGTCACATAGTGACCATCGAAACAAGACGCTTCAAAATGCTGGATATTCGGATTGATGTCCTTTACAGCCTGTTTCATATCCTCAACACTTTGATAGATGAGCTGGTCTGCACCGATCAACTTATTAATCTCATCATCAGTTCGGCCATAAGCAACTAATTCACTTCGCGTTGGCATATCGATACCGTATACATTCGGAAAGCGAACAGGAGGGGCTGCAGAGGCAAAAATGACTTTCTTGGCGCCAGACTCACGAGCCATCTGCACAATCTCAAATGAGGTTGTGCCACGAACAATGGAGTCATCGACAATTAAAACAGTCTTGTCTTTGAACTCAATACGCATGGCATTGAGTTTCTGACGCACGGATTTTTTACGAACTGCCTGACCCGGCATGATGAAGGTTCTACCAATATAACGATTCTTAAAGAAGCCTTCGCGGTAATCAACCCCTAGACGCTTAGCAACTTGCATAGCTGCTGGACGACTCGAGTCTGGAATTGGCATGACTACGTCAATCTCACCAGGAATAGTTTCCTTGCGAATCTTTTCAGCTAGGTAGTCACCCATACGCATCCGGACGTTGTAAACCGTGACGCCATCGATAGTGGAATCAGGACGAGCCATATAAACATATTCAAAAATACAAGGCGTCAATACTGCATCAGCTACGCACTGACGAGAATAGAAATTACCATCCAAATCAATGTAAATTGCTTCGCCAGGATTCACATCACGAACAAATGTATAGCCTAGACCATCTAGCGCTACCGATTCAGAGGCAATCATCCACTCTGGCCCTTTTGGCGTATCAAGACGCCCAATACATAAAGGACGAATACCAAAAGGATCGCGGAAGGCTAATAAGCCATATCCAGCAATCAAAGAAACTACAGCATAGGAACCCTTAACGCGCTCAGTCACTTGAGTAACAGCGTTGAACATTGCACCCTCATCCAAGGCGGCGCTGTTGGTTTCCTTTTGTAACTCGTCTGCTAATACGTTGAGCAGGACTTCAGTATCAGAGCTGGTATTAATGTGCCGACGATCACGGTATGCCATCTCCACACGCAAACTAGCTGCATTAGTCAGATTACCGTTGTGCGCCAGAATAATTCCATAAGGAGCGCTAACATAAAACGGTTGAGCCTCTTCTTCACTGCTTACAGAGCCTGCAGTTGGATAGCGGACCTGTCCAATGCCTGCACTACCTAAGAGACTACGCATATTCCGAGTTCTAAATACATCTCGCACCAAGCCATTGGCTTTGTGCATCGTAAAAGAATTACCGTTCATTGTTGCCATGCCGGCAGCATCTTGACCGCGATGCTGTAAGAGCAATAACGCGTCATATATCAGTTGATTAACTGAAGAGTGGGAAACTGTTCCAACGACGCCGCACATATGCCTAGATCCCTATAATTAATGAAGGTGTTACGGTGGGTGTAATTTTAGGCATTGCATTACCTAATTGCTTTGCCCAGTCGGCCGGTAACCAGCCTTTAATTAAGCCTGTCGCCATATCAACTGCAGGTCTGGTAATCGCTTTTTGCCAAGCCACGGTCTGTGGAATGGGAGTTAGCGCTGCTAAGGTGGCCATCACTACTACCACTAAACCACCCCTAAGTAAACCAAATACGAGACCTAAAAAACGATCCGTCACACTAAGGCCAGCAGACAAAATTATTTTCTGAATAACGCCCCCGAGAATTCCGCAAGCTATCAGCGTGAGGATAAACAAAATCAAAAAGCTCACACCTAGGCTTACCAGCTCATCCATATGAAATGTTGAAAGCCATTCTGTAGATAGGTAATTGGTGTAATGGTAAGCAATCCAAGCAGCAACAAACCAAGAGGCAAGCGCTAATACTTCTTTAAATAAACCCCGAGATATTCCCACTAAAGCTGAAACCAACAATACTACTAGGGTGAAGTAATCCACCGTAGTTAATTTTAGGGTGGATAAATATTCCATTAAGGGGCTCCAACCTCAACAAGCCTTGGAGATAAGCCCATGGCTTTCACTTTTTTCTCGGCAGCTTCAGCTGCATCCTTATCAACAAATGGCCCGGCTCTGAGAACGTAAAGCTTAGTCCCATCAGCCGCCGTTTTATTGAGTACGTAATTTGGAATCTTTTGATCCTTCATTTTGCTAAGCCAACCTTTAGCGCGCTCTTCAGATGCAAAAGCGCCAATCTGAATCACATATTTACCAGGACCTAATTTTTTAGGAAGTTCCTCTGTTTTTATTTTTGAGTCTGGAGATGCTAAAAGCTCTTCTCCAGCAGCCAGACCAATTGAGTTTGCTTTGTTTACTGGGGGCGTAACTTTAATCTCAGTCTTCGTTTCAGACTTCAGCTCGGGTGCTGGGGTGGCAATCGACTCCTGGTTTGGTGTTACTACTGATTTAGCCTTTTCCTCGTTAGCAGGCATAGCGGCAGTTGGCGTAGGAAGGCTAGTGACTATATTTATAGCAATATCGTTATTCACAGATTTCGGTTTGTTATCCAAAATTTGTGGAAGCCCCACCACAGCAATTAATACTAAAATACTTGCCCCAATCAAACGATGGCGGGCACGCTGCTGCTCCGGATCTTCAGTGAGAGCTAACTCTTCATTTTCTTGAGCGCGTTGAAAGCTACGGGGAGCCAATCTATTGACAGAGCGACTCCTTGCTGAACCTCGCTCAAGGAATTCAGTCTCAGGGTTTCGCTTAAAAAGCTTCGGTAAACGAATCATGGATCAATGCGCCTGGTTATTTCGATATGCCATTACTCCAGCAACAGTATAGAAGGATCCGAAGACCACAATTCTATCACCCTCACCCGCTTTAGAAAGTGCTTTTTGATACGCAGAATTAGGGTCTGAAAAGCATTCAACACCGCCATCCTCACCATTTTTGACGGCCACGCCAAGCTCCTCAAGCTTGTCAGATATGTGCTTAGCGCTGGCAGCTCGCGGGGTAGGCAAATCGGAGCAATACCAGAAATCCACACTATTTAAGAGAGGCTTAATGACGCCGGCAATGTCTTTATCTGCCATGGCCCCAAAAACAGCGTAGGTATAGGGGTAATAGCCCATCTTGTCTAGGCCTTGACCAAGAGTGGAGGCAGCATGAGGATTATGGGCCACGTCCAAGATCACAGTAGGCTGTCCAGGAAGTACCTGAAAACGGCCTGGTAGCTCAACCAAGGCAAACCCGTTTCGGATATCTTGAGCGCTGACGGGTAAGCGTTGATGAAGCGCCATCAGTCCAGCAATGACAGCTGAAGCGTTGAGGATCTGATTAGCGCCACGAAGTGCTGGATAGCCCAGACCACTAAAGCGTTTTTGGCGTCCAGCCCAGCCCCACTGGTGTTTATCGCCTTGAAAGTTATAGTCTCGCCCTAGAAGCCATAAATCACAAGCAAGTTTCTCGGCATAATCAACTAAGGATTGCGGTGGAACGGGATCACCGCAAATCGCTATACCACCAGCTCGGAAAATTCCTGCTTTTTCACGCCCTATTGCTTCGCGCGTCCCGCCCAAGAAATCGGCATGATCGATATCAATACTGGTCACGATGGCGCAATCGGTGTCGACAATATTGACTGCATCTAAACGACCGCCCATACCTACTTCCAGTACAACAGCATCTAAGTTCGCCTTAGAAAATAGATGCATGATGGCCAAGGTGGTAAATTCAAAATAGGTCAAGCTTGGTACATTCAACAGGCTCACGCGAGCTCTTTCTACTGCAGCAAAATGCTCTAGCAGTAGATCATCTTTAACTTCCTCGCCATTGATGCGGGCACGCTCATTAAATACCAATAAATGCGGTGACATGTGGCAGCCTACTTTGTAGCCCGATGCCAGCAAAATACTTTCGAGGTAAGCACAAGTTGAGCCTTTACCATTAGTGCCCGCTACAGTAATGACAGGGCAATCAAAATGAAGACCTAAAGCTTCCTTGACGAGGCTAATACGCTCAAGACCCATGTCAATCCCAACAGGATGGGCTGTTTCAAGATGACTAAGCCAGGCCGCGAGGCTAGAGAAAAGAATAGGGGCTTGGTGTGTGGAGCTCAAGCGCTTTATACAGCTGCGCTACCCGCAATCGCAGGCTCAGGAAGTTGCTGAAGCAAAGCCAATAATCTTGCTATCTCATTACGCATTTGGCGGCGATCAACAATCATGTCAATACCGCCCTTCTGCATTAAAAATTCAGAGCGCTGAAAACCATCTGGTAATTTTTCACGCACAGTTTGCTCAATCACACGAGGACCAGCAAAACCAATCAAGGCTTTTGGTTCAGCCATTACTATATCGCCCATAAAAGCAAAACTAGCTGAAATCCCGCCCATCGTTGGGTCAGTCAATACACTGATATACGGCAAACCTTTTTTAGACAGCATAGTCAACATAGAGTTGGTTTTAGCCATCTGAAAAAGTGATAACAAGCTTTCTTGCATGCGAGCACCACCAGTTGCAGTGATACAAACAAAAGCACACTTTTTAGCAATTGCCTCCTGTACGCCACGCACAAAACGCTCTCCAACAACAGAGCCCATTGAACCGCCCATATATTGGAACTCGAAGCAAGCTACTACCGCTGGAATACCCTCTATTTTTCCGCCTAAGACGATCAATGCTTCTGATTCACCAGAAGCATCGCTTGCCTCTTTGAGACGATCAGGATATTTTTTAGAGTCTTTAAATTTAAGTGGGTCAATTGGGAAGATAGCCGCACCAATTTCATAACGACCCTTAGGATCTAGGAGGCTATCAAGTCGCTGACGGGCACCAATGCGCATGTGATGACTACATTTTGGACAAACTGACAGATTCGATTCGATATCGGTGCTATAGAGCACAGTTTCACAACTGGGGCACTTGACCCAAAGACCTTCGGGAACAGATTTGCGGTTCGCAGGATCCGTGTGTTGGATTTGCGGGGGTAATAATTTATCAATCCAGCTCATCAGTTTTTAACTATCCAGTGCATTAACTATCTAAAGCGACGCGAATTTCACGTATGAAGGTTTCAAGTGATTGTACCGCTTGGCTCGGTGCAGAATCCTCCAAAAGACGAATAATTCGACTCCCAATAACTACTGCATCTGCTGTTTTAGATACCGCGCGTGCACTTTCAGCATCATTGATACCAAAACCTACCGCAATCGGAATTGAGCTAACTTCGCGGATTTTAGGAATAATACTGGCCACATCCTGGGTATTAAGATGGGATGCTCCTGTAACTCCCCGCATAGAAACATAATAAATATAACCGGAAGCTATTTTGGCAGCTTCCTTTATACGATCTAGGGATGAAGTAGGTGCCAATAAGAAAATCGGATCCACGCCAGCGACCCGCATATGCGCTGCAAAATCCACACACTCCTCTGGTGGGTAATCTACTATCAGAACACCATCAACACCCACAGACTTTGCAGCGATTGCAAAGCGCTCTGCTCCCATCTGTTCGACAGGGTTTGCGTAGCCCATCAGCACTACTGGTGTAATTGCATCAGCCTTACGAAACTCTTTTACCATCTCTAGGCAACCATGCAAAGTGACACCTTTAGAAAGTGCTCTCTCTGATGAACGTTGAATAACCGGACCGTCTGCCATCGGATCAGAAAAAGGAACTCCGAGCTCAATGATATTGGCGCCGCCACGCACTAGGGCGTGCATTAAATCAACAGTCAGTTTAGGGTCTGGATCTCCTGCTGTAATAAAGGGGATGAGCCCTTTTTTGCCAGAGGCTTTTAGCTCCCTAAAGAGCGCAGTAATTTTGGACATAATAATTCGTATCTATTTATTCTTTTATATAACTTCTTAATGAGCTACGTTTTAGCCTAGCCCTCAGAACCAGTAGCTTGTGCAACGGTATGCATATCTTTATCACCACGACCAGATAAGTTCACCAAAATAGTTTTATCTTTTGAGAGTGTTGGCGCTAATTTGCAGGCATATGCAATTGCATGTGCCGACTCAAGCGCAGGAATGATGCCCTCAATACGACAACAGTCATGAAAAGCCTTAAGAGCCTCTTCATCTGTCACAGCAACATAATCCGCACGACCTGAATCTTTGAGCCATGCATGTTCTGGTCCAACACCAGGGTAATCCATGCCCGCTGAAACAGAATGTGTTTCAGAAATCTGACCGTTCTCATCTTGCAAAAGATAGGTGCGATTACCGTGCAATACGCCTGGCTTACCTACGCAAAGCGCAGCAGAGTGAAGACCACTATTTAAACCGTGACCTGCGGCCTCAACGCCTACCAATTTCACTTCTGGAAAATCAATGTATGGATAAAAAATGCCCATGGCATTTGAGCCGCCGCCAACACAAGCCATGACATAGTCAGGCTGACGTCCAGTAAGCTCCGGCATCTGCACTTTGCACTCTTCACCAATCACGCTCTGAAAATCTCTAACCATCATAGGGTATGGATGAGGGCCAGCAACAGTACCGATGATGTAGAAGGTATCTTCCACATTAGTGACCCAATCGCGCATTGCTTCATTCAGCGCATCCTTCAAGGTCTTAGTACCAGACTCAACAGGTACTACCTTTGCGCCAAGCAACTTCATGCGGAATACGTTTTGGGCCTGGCGCGCAACATCAACAGAACCTTGATAAACAGTGCAATCCAAACCAAAGCGCGCACAAATAGTTGCAGTAGCAACACCATGTTGACCAGCTCCAGTCTCAGCAATAATTCGTGGCTTGCCCATACGCTTCGCCAACATTGCTTGACCAATCACGTTATTGATTTTATGAGCGCCAGTATGATTTAAATCTTCGCGCTTCAGATAGATCTGGGCACCACCTAACATCTCGCTCCAACGTTTTGCGTGATAGACCGGAGATGGGCGTCCTACAAAGTGCTTAAGTTCGTAATGAAATTCTTGAATGAACTCAGGATCATATTGATATTTGGCGTAAGCTGCTTTGAGCTCATCCAATGCAAACATCAACGTTTCCGAAACAAATACACCACCATAAGGACCGAAGTGTCCTCGAGCATCTGGCTTATCGTACATAAATACCTCTTGTGATTAGTTACCGCAAATATTAGGGGGTTGCGATTGCATCTGCCACACGCACTGCCTGGATAAATTCCTTTATCAAGGCATGATCTTTAACACCCTTGCTAATTTCTACGCCGCTAGAGACGTCAACCGCGCAAGGATGTAGGCGTGCAATAGCTTCGGCCACGTTGTGAACGTTCAACCCACCACTCAAAACGACCTGAGGCGCGTTTGCGCTGATCCATGTTTGTGGAATTCCTGACCAATCAAAAGGAATGCCCCCTCCTCCATAGCCCTCAACGAGTGCATCGAGCAAAAGAGCATCTGCTTGACTATATTGTAGGGAAAAATCA
>CANISN010000074.1 GCA_947470165.1 Burkholderiaceae bacterium
CTGCTAGATCAATCTCATGAGGTACGCCCTCAAGATAGTTTTTTAGCCAAGGTTTTTGAGGATTCATATTCATCACCAAATAAAAAGACTATATCTAGGCGCTCATTAGTTCTTTGAGCTTCTCTAGGTAGAGTTCTTGACCATAATTTACTCGATGCTGCCACTCTTTTCCCGAGTCGCTATTTGCATCATCAGTAACGTATTTAAAGGATTGCCACGGAATATTAAATTGATAAGCAATATTAGCAATTGCAAATAGCTCCATATCCACCACGTCAATACCTTGAGAAATCAACCAGGGATCATGCGCAGTGACAAAGTTATCGCCCGTTCCGCAAATATACTCCCCGCTCAGGGAGAGATATTCTGATGGTTTGGGGCAAAAAGGGGTTTGTCCTCGAGGGGCTAGGGGCACGGTCATCATGTCTCGCTGTATCACTTTGCCAATTTCAAGCAAGCCCTTTAGGGTGGAATTGATCTTACCAACAGTACCAAAGTTCACTATCCGCTTAGGATGAAATTCATGAATCGCTTGAATACTCGCTACCGTTGCGTTTATCTTGCCAACCCCTGAATACACAATCTGAATACCAGAAGGTAACACGCTTTTAGCGAGCTCGGACTCCAATGCGGTAATAATAAGTAATTGTGTTTTCATGTTGGTCAATTATGAATTTATTAGATTATCTACCTGGAGTCCCCGACTTTCCTAAGCCAGGAATCCTGTTTAGGGACATCTCCCCGCTTTTAGCTGATCCAGCTGCTTTTAAGGAGGCCATCTTGCGACTTGAGGGATTGGCTAAGCAGTTTAACTATAGCCATATTCTAGGCATCGAATCTCGTGGCTTTATCTTTGGAACGGCCCTAGCCCACCAAACGCATAAGGGCCTCGCATTGGCCAGAAAACCTAATAAGCTGCCCTTAGCTAGCCATCGAGAATGCTATGGATTGGAATACGGCTCCGATTCCCTCGAAATCCAGCAATCTACCCTACCCAAGCGGGCGAGAGTCTTGATTGTGGATGATGTTTTAGCTACCGGTGGAACGATTATCGCAGCCAGTCAATTGCTTAAGAAGGCGGGTTTTGAAGTAGCTGGAGCCTTAACGTTTTTAGAGATCGCAGGCCTAAAAGGGGGTGAGATCCTGACCCAAAAAGGCATTGCCAATCAGACAGTCTTAATAGCCTAGGTAGAAAAGTTACAGCAGGCTCTTGGCACTTTTTAATAGCTTCAAAGTGCTCCAACTAAATGCCAGTACCCCTCTGGCTACTTAAGCTCTTAAGCAACTGTGGCCTGGGATCCTAGCAATAAGACAGTCATGCCAGCATTACCTTCTTTAAAGTACTTGAGATGCGGCTTTAGACTAGGTCTTCTACGCAGAAGCGCATGGTAAGGGTCACTTCCAAATGCGGTGTTTTCTCCAAAGTGATACTCATCGACACGATCTGAAAAATAGTTATTCTCAAGAGCATCATGAATAATCCACTTAATACGCCCACCTTCGCCACTAGCGCCATAGCCATGGATCAATATCATTGCTTTAACACCGACTTCTGATGCACGGCGGAGTGCAATCGTGAGTCGCTCCAGGGCTTGTTCAGCACTTGGACTATCGGATTTTAAATTCAACACCAAGGTATCACTATGCGGTAACGGAAGTGCTTCGCTGCCGCACTGACGAAACTCCCCCAGCATCCCTCTGGGATTGCCACATTCTGGACATTCAAACGAATGGGTCATCAAATCGCTATATAGATAATTTAGAACACCCCATACATAACAAAATTAAGAGCAATATTTTGCTTCAAGAGCAGATACAGAACTGAGTTGATCATCTACCATACGATTCAAGATCTGCTGAGCAGCATCTTTGTTCTCCTGCACCTTGAGGTTGCCATTAATCAAACTAGCTACATCCTTACGGATTGATGTATTACCGTAACGCAAGTTCTTTAGTGTAGAGACTGCTGCTGCGGAAATCTTACACTGCTCACTCAATATAGCTGAAGAATCTGATGGCGAATTTGCATAAGCAAATGCAGCTATGCAGATTGAGATAAGCGCTAATAATGTCTTCCTCATCTTATTTCCTTAATTTGTGACCACACGTTGGACAGCAACCTAAATCTTGTGCCCTAGTTTTGCGAAGGGCGGCATAGACGCTAGATTCTGAGATTTCCATCTTCCTGGCAGCTTGAGCTGCTGTCATCCCCTTTCCTATCCAATCTAATGCTTGATGTGTTCTTGGTATTGCTCTTCTCATTTTTCCTCCTGAACCATTACTATACTACAGAGGTTGTGAAGTTGTGAGTATGTGAAGTTAATAAACAACAAAAAGTATTCAAATTAAATATATGTGTTGTTTCTAAATGACACTGGCATCGTAGTAGCCAGGCATAACTGGTAAAACGCCAGATGATGAGGGGTGATAAAGTAAAGGAATTGAAATTAATTAAGTGGAAAAAAAGATGAAATCTGCTCTGGGATTAGTAGAGGCATGTAACCTCATCCAAAATAAACAGCTCACGGCAGAGGAATTTTTGGAGCAATGCGTAGAGCGTGCCAACCAAATAGAGCCAGTATTAAAGGCATTCACAATAAGGGCTACGTTATCGACCCTGCAACAACGATCAGGAGTCGGGCCGCTAATGGGCATCCCTGTGGCTGTGAAGGACCTTATTGCTACGAAAGATTTTGTAACTACTAATGGCTCACCAATATATAAAGACTTCACTCCTGCCGAGGATGCCTCAATTGTTCAAAAGGTCAAAAAACTAGGCGGCGTTGTTTTTGGGAAAACCGTGACAACAGAGTTTGCCTGGCGCCATGCTGGTCCAACTACAAATCCATGGAATAGCGCCCATACACCAGGCGGGTCCTCTAGCGGCTCAGCAGCTGCAGTTGCTGGGGGTATTGTTCCCCTAGCTCTAGGATCTCAAACGGCTGGCTCTATTATCAGACCCGCTACATTTTGTGGAATCGTAGGCTTTAAAGCTAGCTTTGGGGCAGTTCCACGTGTTGGCGTTCACCCTGTTTCAGATTCTCTTGACCATATTGGTTTTCTGACTAGGTCTGTGAAAGATGCTGTCTATGCATTTAACTTACTTAGAAATACTGCAACTGATGAAGATGATTCAATTGTCCTGCCCGAATTAATACTCTCACCCATTAGCGAAGTCCTAGGAAATCAAAAGCCCCGCATTGCAATACTTCAAACACCATTTGATGATTTATTGAGCGATGAGCAAAAGGACATAATGCAAACGGCAACTCGCCTACTAAAGGCATCTGGGGCTAGCATTGAAGAGCTTACACTGCCGCAAACCTATTGGGATGGCATTGAAGCCTTAGCAGTACTCATGGCTTGCGAAGCTGCTGTGGTCCATGAAAAGCACCTCAAGCAATTCCCGGAACTATTGGGTGCGGATATGAAAGAATTAATCCAAAAAGGAATGGCCTACTCAGCAAGCGATTACATCAAGGCCAAGAATCTTCAAATGAAATTGCGCAGAGGGATTGGAGAATATTTTCAGCGCTTTGACTCTATCTTGACTGCTGCAGCGACAGGCGAAGCGCCCAAAGGCCTAGACTTTACCGGCAACCCTATCTTTTGTTCGCTCTGGTCATTTATAGGAACTCCTGCTATTGCGTTGCCAGTAAATAAATCGCGCAATGGACTGCCCTTAGGTATTCAACTCATTGGCAATTACAAGGAAGATGAAAAGTTAGTCAATATGGCTGCTTTTGCTGAGGAATGCTTTAAAGCTTTAGGTAACTAGCAGTGTTATAAATGAAGCATAACTAGAAAAAATCTAGTACAAGAATATAAGAGAGATTTACAGCATGTTTCCAATTGATTTTTTTTGGCGAGCGTCTTTGCGTTGGCCAGATCGCATAGCCATTGATACACCTAATGGATCCATTACTTACAATGAATTAGCTAGAAAAGTTAAAGCACTTGCTGGCGGGCTTATTGATTTAGATCCTCAGCTTCAAAGCCGGGTAGCAATTTGTGCTGGCAATAGCGCTGATCACATCATTGCATTACTGGCAATATTGGCCTGCGGTAAATCATGGGTTCCGCTTAATCCTAAAAGTACTCGTCCTGAGATTCGACGAATTATTGACATCACCGAGCCAAGCCTGATTATCTATGATGAAACCTGTGCTGACTTGCTAATCGATGCTCCAGGTCTTTTTATCCTTACGGGCATTGAGAACGAACAGCCCTCAAGTAAAACAGTGAGTGGCTTGATTAAGCTACACGATGGTGCCCCACCCCCGTCATTTGAATTACCTTTAGATGCCATTCAGGCTATTAAATTTACTGGTGGCACTACTGGCGCTCCCAAAGGAGTCATGCAGCCTTATCGCGCATGGATGACTAACATCAGTAACCAAATTCATTCCTGGGGCTTTGACGAGAATGAACGCTATATCGTTGCCGCGCCTATTACGCATGGCACTTCAACTTATATCGTACCGATTCTGGCTCAAGGCGGATGTCATGTTATTTTGGATGGGGCTGGCGCAGAAGTTGTGCGCACTGCATTTAAGGAGCGAGCTGGCACAGCCTGCTTCATGCCTCCAACATTGCTCTACATGTTGATGGCTTTACCCAATGCTTCCCGCAAAGATTATCCCAAACTTCGAAGATTAATTTATGGGGGTGCACCAATGCCCCCAGAAAAAATCCGCGCAGTTCGTGAATTTTTTGGTCCCGTGCTTTGTACTACGTATGGCCAAACTGAAGCACCTCAAATTCTGACGGCTATGCAGCCAGAAGATTTTGAAGATCCCAATAATTGGGCTTCTGTTGGCCGTGCAACTTGGTTTAGTGATGTTGCCATTATGTCTCCCGATGGCAAACTGCTTCCAAACGGAGAAATTGGCGAAGTCGTTGCTCGTGGCGACCTACTAATGACGGGGTACTGGCGTATGCCAGAAAAGACCGCTGAAACTATTCAGGATGGATGGCTCCATACAGGTGATCGCGGATTGATTGATCATCGCGGATATTTATATCTCAAGGATAGACTCAAAGATATTGTGATTACCGGGGGCTTTAATGTCTATCCTGTAGATGTGGAGAATGCCTTAAGTCAGCACCCCGCAGTACATGAATGTCTTGTCTTCGGTGTACCGGATGATAAATGGGGTGAAAGCGTACAAGCTGCTGTTCAAATTCGACCCGGTCATCAATTAGATGAGGTGGCACTTATTTCTTTTGTGCGTGAACTTTTAGGGCCAGTTCAAACCCCAAAACGTATCCACTTTTATGAGAGCCTCCCTCGCTCTAATGTAGGCAAATTACTCAAGAGCGCAGTACTGCAAAATATCCTGAACTCTCCCACTCATTCTTAAGTAAATCATGACAAATCCATCCAAAAAAACACCAGTAACTAGCTTATGCACACACACCCTCACGAGTCTGCACTACCGTGATGCAGATCTCGTAGAGGACTTAATGGGTAAAAAAACATTTACAGAAGTGATGTTGATGCAGATTTTAGGGAGAACACCTCGTCCAGTAGATATCAGAATTACTGATGTTGTACTCATCGTCCTCATGGAGCATGGCCTTACACCTAGTGCGATTGCCACTCGATTAATTTATATGAGTGCCCCAGAGAACCTTCAAGGCGCAGTCTCAGCTGGATTATTAGCAGTTGGAAGCTCTTTCATTGGGACTATGGAAAATTGCTCTGTCCTACTAGACCGAATTAGAGCTGCAGCAGATCCCCATACTGAAGCACTCACTATTGCGCAACATTACAAAGCCACCAAAGCAGCAGTTCCGGGTTTTGGACACCATCTGCACAAACCAGTTGATCCACGCGCATACAAGTTATTAGAAATGGGGCGCGCCGAGAAAGAACTCAAAGGTGATCATATTCGGGCACTAGAGATCTTATCTAAAGCCGTAGATGAAGTGGCCGGTCGCCCTATTACTATTAATGCCACTGGTGCCGTAGCAGCACTACTTGGGGAGATTGGCATTCCGACAACTGTGATGCGTGGCTTTGCTGTGATCTCACGTTCAGCGGGCTTAGTTGCTCATATTGTTGAAGAGCAGCAAAGTCCTTCTGGACGCTTCATTTGGGATACGATAGAGCATGCTATTCCCTTTGTGGATGGCGCCAATAAGATTGACTAATGATGAGCTCTAGTTCACATCCGCCTGGCTTACCAACAGACCTCACCGGTCGTGTGATTTTTGTTTCTGGTGGTGGTTCAGCGGGCCCAGGCTGGAGTATTGGCAGAGCCTCCTGCGTCACTTATGCCCGCTTAGGTGCCAAAGTATGTGTAGTTGATCGAGACCCAGCTTCTGCAGAAGAAACTACTAGACTCATTCTGGAAGAAGGCGGCATCGCAAAAACTTTTGTCGGCGATGTATCTGAACAAGATCAAGTTAAACGACTTTTTAATGAAGCTCGTCAACAGCTTGGGCCAATTGATGTGTTACATCACAATGTGGGTATCGGCAAAGTTGGTGGCCCAATGGAAACGAGTGCTGAAGATTTTGATCATATTCATAAAGTGAATGTTGCTAGCTTATTACTTGCAGCCCACGAAGTTTTACCTGAAATGTTGACTCGCGGTAAAGGCAATATTATTGCAATCTCTTCGGTCGCAGGCATGCGTTACTTAGGCTACCCTCATCTAGCTTATAGCGTTACCAAAGCTGCTAATACGCAATTTATAAGGATGATTGCTCAGCAATATGCCGATAAAGGTATTCGAGCAAACACAGTGGTGCCAGGTTTAATTGACACTCCACGCATTGCCAATACCGTAGCTAAGATGTTTTCTGAAAATGGACTTGATGAAGCTCGTGTAGCACGGGATCGTCAAGTCCCTATGGGTAGATCTGGGACTGCATGGGAAGTGGCACATGCTTGCGCCTTCTTGGTATCCGACGCTGCCTCATACATCACAGGTACTGAGCTAGTGGTTGATGGAGGTATTACTGGCAAGTATGTGTGAGTAGTAGTGAACTAAGAAATAAATTAAGAGCGCAATCCCAGAAAAGATTAAAGCCCCATAAATGGAGCTCTAATCATATTTCTTGGCGGAGACGAGACCAAAGTACATAGCTGTAATGCCTTGTTAAGTCTTGGTACTTCATGGTTGCTCTAGATTCGTTAAGCCCTTTATTTATATAGGCTAAATACGCATTAACTAGTTATTGCGTGGCTATTTAGAACTCAAGACTTTACTTTGCTTACTAAAGCCTCACATGGCAATTCACCACAATTGTGTGGGGAAAAATGTGGGGAATTTTGCTAAGGAAACGTAATGAAAAATACACTCACGGATTTATTTA
>CANISN010000075.1 GCA_947470165.1 Burkholderiaceae bacterium
ATGACAGTGTGTTGATGATTTGGGATGTTTACCCCAGCGATACGTGCCATGAGATTTCCTCTTAATTAACCAGATCAGCCTTGACGCTGCTTATGACGTGCATCTGAAGAACAGATCACGCGCACAACGCGTTTGCGCTTAATGATCTTGCAATTTCTGCAAATACACTTAACGGATGCTAAAACTTTCATAACTCACCTCTTAAAAATAGTTCCAACTAAATCTTTACTTCGCTCGGAATATGATTCTGGCTCGGGTTAGATCGTATGGAGTTAACTCCACCGTCACCTTATCTCCTGGCAATATGCGGATGTAATGCATCCTCATTTTTCCAGAAATATGCCCTAGAACCACATGTCCGTTTTCTAGCTTCACGCGAAACATTGCGTTCGGCAAATTCTCAATTATTTCTCCCGCCATCTGAATTACATCGTCTTTAGACATTCAGTTAGACGCCCATCTTAAAGTTAGCTTTTTTCATTAAAGAACCATACTGCTGCTGCATTACAAATGACTGAACTTGAGCCATAAAATCCATTGCAACAACGACAATAATCAACAATGAAGTACCGCCAAAATAAAATGGCACGTTGTACTTCAACACTAAGAATTCTGGCAACAAGCAGACCAAAACCATATAAATCGCACCAGCCAAAGTTAAGCGCACCAAGATCTTGTCGATATAGCGACCAGTCTGATCGCCAGGACGAATGCCTGGAACAAAGGCGCCGCTCTTCTTCAAATTATCAGCTGTGTCACGACTATTGAATACAAGGGCTGTGTAGAAGAAGCAGAAGAAAATAATCGCTGCAGCATAGAAAATAGTGTAAACAGGTTGACCTGGGGCTAATGTTGCTGCCAAATCTTTGATGATTCGACTAAACATATTTGTTGGCTCGCCCGAGGTAAACCAGCCTGCAATCGTTGCAGGAAATAAAATAATAGATGAAGCAAAAATAGGAGGGATTACACCCGCCATATTTAACTTCAATGGGAAATAAGATGACTGTCCGCCATAAACCTTATTTCCAACTTGACGTTTAGCATAATTCACCAAAATACGGCGCTGACCACGTTCGACGAAAACTACAAAGTAAGTTACGGCAACGCAGATCACAACGATTAACAGTGCGGAAAGGATATTCATAGAGCCGGTACGTACTAATTCGAGCAAGCTGCCGATCGCTGAAGGTAAACCAGAAACAATGCCGCCGAAAATAATGATGGAGATACCATTACCGAGTCCACGCTCCGTAATTTGCTCACCAAGCCACATCAAGAACATCGTTCCAGTTACCAAAGTCACGACAGTGTTGAGTTCAAACATCAAGCCTGGGTTAATTACTAAGCCTGGCTGCGCTTGTAATGCAACGGAGATACCTAGCGCCTGAAATGTTGCTAAAAGCACTGTGCCATAGCGGGTGTACTGAGTAATCTTGCGCTGTCCTGCCTGCCCTTCTTTTTTCAAAGACTCCAACGTTGGAACAACAATCGTCATTAACTGCATGATGATTGATGCAGAGATATAAGGCATGATTCCAAGAGCAAACACTGTAAAACGGGATAAGGCACCGCCAGAGAATAAGTTAAACATCCCCAAGATGCCGTCTTTTTGACCTGAGAATAATTGAGCCAATTGGTCAGGATCAATGCCTGGCACAGGAATATGCGCACCTAGGCGGAACACGAGCAATGCCAACACCAGAAATATCAAGCGTTGACGTAATTCGCCAAACTTGTTTCCTGATGGAGCAATATTTGCTGTGTTATTAGGTGCGAGTGCCATCTTTAATTTAAAGCTGATTAAACCAAATCAAGCAATTTGCCGCCAGCTGCTTCAATCGCTGCTTTTGCACCTGCTGTCGCTGTAATACCTTTGAGGGTTACAGCAATAGAAAGTTCACCAGTCTTAATAACTTTCACTGAATTAATCTGCTCACCAGCAAAACCGTGGGCTCTCAAAACCAACAAGTCCACTTCCGGCAAGTTGATTTTTGCTAAGTCATTCAAAGTAATTTGACCAACGTGACGACGTGTCAAAGACACGAAACCGCGTTTTGGCAAACGACGGTACATTGGCATCTGTCCGCCCTCGAAGCCAACTTTATGGAAGCCGCCTGAACGTGACTTTTGCCCTTTGTGACCACGGCCAGCTGTTTTTCCAAGACCAGAGCCGATACCGCGACCTACGCGACGACGATTTTTATTGGAGCCCGCTGCCGGTTTGATTGTATTGAGTTGCATATTCTTCGCCTATTTACCTGCTAGTTATTAGCCAACGACCTTAACTAGATAAGAAACTTTATTAATCATTCCGCGAACAGCTGGCGTGTCTTCTAATTCTGAAACAGAATTGATGCGACGCAGGCCTAAGCCTCGAACAGTTGCACGATGGCTTTCACGTGTGCCGATCAAACTACGCACTAGTTGCAGTTTGAGTTTAGTGTTAGTTGTTGTCATTTATAGATTCCTAATCTTTTGGTCTTAGCCTAGAATCTCTTCAACTGATTTGCCGCGCTTAGCTGCAATTTCAGAAGGAGTGCTCATCTTGCTCAAACCATCAATCGTTGCACGAACCATGTTGTAAGGGTTGGTTGAGCCAAGTGACTTAGCAACAACGTTAGTTACACCCATGACATCGAAAATTGCGCGCATTGGGCCGCCGGCAATAACACCAGTTCCGTCTTTAGCCGGAGAAATCATCACGCGTGACGCGCCATGTTTACCAATTACAGTATGTTGCAAAGTACCCTTGCGCAAGGAAACCTTAATCATCTTGCGTCGTGCTTCATCCATTGCTTTTTGAACGGCAACCGGCACTTCTTTAGACTTGCCCTTACCCATACCGATACGACCATCGCCATCGCCAACTACAGTGAGCGCAGCGAAGCCAAGAATACGGCCACCCTTAACTACTTTAGTTACACGATTAACCGCAATCATCTTCTCGCGAAGACCATCATCACGCTCTTCGTTTTGCATCTTGTTTTGCATTTTTGCCATGTTTTTTCCTAAACCCTTTTAGAACTTCAGACCGGCTTCACGCGCAGCTTCAGCTAAGGCCTTAATACGGCCGTGGTAACGATGTCCGGAGCGATCAAATGCAACATCAACAATGCCTGCCTTAACAGCACGCTCAGCAACTAACTTCCCAACTTGTTTAGCAGCTTCAGCGTTACCGCCGTTTTTGATTGCTTGGCGCAAATCTTTTTCCATTGTTGAGGCAGCTGCTACAACTTTGGTTCCACATGGGCTATATACCTGAGCAGAAATATGTGAGTTGCTTCGGATAACTGTTAAGCGATTTGCCAATGCTTCGGCAATGCGAATACGAGTCTGCCTAGCACGTCTTTGTCTGGATTCGTCTTTATTCATTTTTTAGTCTCGCTTACTTCTTCTTGGTTTCTTTCAGATGCACAACTTCATCAACGTAGCGAACGCCCTTGCCTTTATATGGCTCTGGTGAACGATATGCGCGAACTTCAGCTGCAACCTGGCCAACTTGCTGCTTGTTGGAGCCTTTAATAATGATTTCAGTTTGGCTTGGAGTCTCAGCCTTTACACCTTTTGGCAGGTTGTAAATGATGTCGTGTGAGAAACCTAACTGCAACTTCAATGATTCGCCTTGAGCAGCAGCACGGTAACCAACGCCTACCAAGCTGAGCTTACGCTCAAAGCCAGTAGTAACGCCGACAACCATATTATTTACTAAAGCTCGTGCTGTACCTGACTGTGCACCAGCTTCTGGTGAGTTGTTATTTAAAACAACTGTCAATACGCCATCTTCTTGTTTCAAACCAACAGAAGGATGCAAGTTATGTGACAAAGTACCCAATGGGCCTTTAACAGTAATGCTTGCACCGTTGATGCTGATTTCAGCGCCCTTAGGGACTGGAATAGGTGATTTACCAACGCGGGACATATTTCT
Organism: Burkholderiaceae bacterium; assembly: GCA_947470165.1. Lineage (GTDB taxonomy): Bacteria > Pseudomonadota > Gammaproteobacteria > Burkholderiales > Burkholderiaceae > Polynucleobacter. The sequence continues at coordinate 3,929 of CANISN010000075.1, forward strand.
CTCCTTACGCGACGTAGCAAATAACTTCACCACCAACGCCGTTTGCACGGGCTTTGCGGTCTGTCATTACGCCTTGTGGGGTTGAAATAATTGCAATGCCTAAGCCATTCATTACTTCTGGAATGTCGTGGCGGCCTTTATAGATACGTAGACTTGGTGTAGAAACACGGTCGATACGCTCAATAACAGGGCGGCCTGCATAGTATTTGAGTTCGATGTGCAACACTGGCTTAGCTGCCTCACCTTTGATTTCAAAACTATCGATATAGCCTTCATCCTGCAAAACTTTTGCAATAGCTACTTTAACTTTTGACGACGGCATCATGACTACAGGCTTCTGTACTGCTTGCGCATTACGAATCCTTGTCAACATGTCGGCGATTGGATCGCTGATACTCATGAGTTCTCCTAATTCTTTCGCCGCTTACCAGCTGGCCTTGGTTAAACCGGGGATTTCGCCACGGAAGGCGATTTCACGAATCTTGCTACGCGCTAAACCAAACTTGCTGAATACACCGCGCGGACGACCGGTTAATGAACAACGATTTCTTTGACGAATCGGGCTTGCGTTACGTGGAAGTGCCTGTAGCTTCAAACGAGCCTCATAGCGCTCTTCATCGCTGCGTGATTGATCAGCGATGATTGCTTTGAGTTCTGCACGCTTTACAGCGTACTTCTCTACAGTTTTTGCGCGCTTATTCTCGCGCTCAATTAGGGATAGTTTTGCCACGTTAGCCTCTTAATTGCGGAAAGGGAATTTGAACGCTGCTAACAAAGCTTTTGCTTCTTCGTCAGTTTTAGCGGTCGTCGTAATACTGATATTGAGACCACGCAAGGCATCAATCTTGTCGTATTCGATTTCAGGGAAAATAATTTGTTCTTTAACGCCAATGTTGTAGTTACCGCGGCCGTCAAATGCTTTACCGGAAATTCCACGGAAGTCACGTACTCTTGGCAAAGCAACAGTCACGAAACGATCCAAAAATTCATACATGCGTTGACCGCGCAATGTCACCATGGCACCAATTGGGTAGCCTTGACGAATTTTAAAACCAGCGATTGCTTTTTTTGCCTTGGTCACAACTGGCTTTTGACCCGCTACTTTAGTCAAATCACCAACTGCATTTTCGATAATTTTCTTATCATTCACTGCATCACCTAAACCCATATTCAGGGTTACTTTAGTGATACGGGGAACTTCCATTACAGACTTATAACCAAACTTAGTCATCAAATCAGCAACGACTTTTGCTTGATAATGTTCTTGAAAACGTGTGCTCATAATTTCTCCGTGCCCCTTATGCGCTTAGAGTCGCGCCAGTGGTTTTGAGGAAACGCTGCTTTTTACCATCGACGAGTTTGATACCAACACGTGATGGTTTGCCGTTACCGTCAACCACAGCCACATTAGAAATGTGAACAGGCATCGTCTTATCAATCATGCCGCCAGTAACACCGGCTGCTGGATTTGGCTTAACGCTCTTTTTATAAATATTGACGCCCTCGATCACTAATTTGTTCTCGAGGACGGCTGTAACAGTTCCTTGCTTGCCTTTATCGCGGCCAGTCAAAAGAACTACTGAATCACCTTTACGAATCTTTTTCATATCTGCCTCTTAAATAACTTCGGGGGCGAGAGAAACGATCTTCATGAACTTCTCAGTACGCAATTCGCGTGTGACTGGTCCAAAGATACGTGTACCAATTGGCTCTAACTTGGCGTTGAGCAATACCGCAGCGTTTCCATCGAACTTAATTAATGAACCGTCTGGACGACGAACACCCTTAGCAGTTCTCACCACTACGGCGTTATAAATATCACCTTTTTTTACACGGCCACGTGGAGCAGCGGACTTTACAGTCACCTTAATGACATCTCCGATACTGGCGTAACGACGCTTAGAGCCGCCCAATACCTTGATGCACAAAACTTCACTGGCGCCTGTATTGTCGGCGACCTGTAATCTACTTTCGGTCTGAATCATTTTCTAATCCCCAACTTATTAGCCAAAGGCAAACAGTCTTGGTTCCGTCTAGGGGCTTTAACGAAAGCTAAAACCCGGAATTAATGAAAAAACACTGCTTCTCACAACAAATCCGGAGAAGCCTTCTATATTACTACGAAAATTAAAGATTTGGCAAGAGAATTTGCCAAATCTCTTAATATTTCCTTAAATACCCTTTGATTCTTGAACTAAACGGGTTACAACCCAGGATTTAGTGCGTGAAATTGGTCTAGATTCTGCAATTTCAACGGTATCACCCATCTTGTATTGGCCAGCTTCGTCATGAGCATGGTATTTTTTTGACTGCCCAACATATTTGCCATATAAGGCATGCTTTACTTGGCGCTCTACTAGCACAGTCACCGTTTTTTGCATTTTATCGCTAACGACACGACCCACCAGGGTGCGGCGCAAGGGTTTAGATAATTCTGTCATATCCCTTTTTCCTTATTTATGTGCAGTTTTTTGGGTAATAAAAGTCCTTACGCGTGCAATTTCACGCTTAGTCTTGCCCAATTGACTGGTATTTGTGAGTTGCTGGGTGCCTTTTTGCATGCGGAGCTTGAAGCTAGTCTTTAAAAGCTCTGTTAACTCTGCATTTAAGGCAACCAGATCTTTGGATGCTAATTCTGTCTTTTTCATAATTTCTATCCCGATCAACCTAAGTGGCGAATCACGAAAGTGGTTTGTAATGGCAACTTAGCAGCGGCAAGCTTGAAAGCTTCTCGTGCCAGGGTTTCATCTACTCCATCCATCTCGTACAAAATCTTGCCTGGTTGAATTTCTGCTACGTAGTACTCTGGATTTCCCTTACCGTTACCCATACGTACTTCGGCCGGCTTTTGTGAAATAGGCTTATCTGGGAAAATACGAATCCAAATACGACCACCACGCTTAATATGACGGGTCATTGCGCGACGTGCAGACTCAATCTGACGTGCAGTCAAACGACCGCGGCCAATCGCTTTCAATCCAAAGTCCCCAAAGGCTACTGAACTACCCCGTGTTGCCACGCCAGTGTTACGCCCCTTTTGCTCCTTGCGATACTTACGACGCTTTGGTTGTAGCATGCTTACTCTCCTGACTTCTGCTCTTCGACACTAACGGCTTCAACGACTTTCGGTACGCGTTTTACTGTTGGCTTGGTAGCAACCAATGGTTTGCTGTCAACTGCTGGTTTACGTACGGCTGTTTTAGCGGGTGCACGACGTGGCTTCTTCTCATCAGCTACTGGCTCTGCTGTTACTACTGGAGCATCAGCACCACGGCCTAATGTATCGCCTTTGTATACCCAAACTTTTACACCGATGATGCCGTATGTTGTTTCCGCTTCTGA
>CANISN010000076.1 GCA_947470165.1 Burkholderiaceae bacterium
CTGGCAATTAAAACTGCCTTGACAGCCATATAAGCACGCGTATCTGATTCAGCATTTTGCTCAAGCACTTTGGCCACTGGAGAAACAATCGCGTATGCCAACAAAATACCCAAAAAGGTACCTACCAGCGCTGCACCAATCAACTTACCTAATTCTGCAGGTGGCAATCCGATCGAACCCATGGTGTGCACCACACCCATAACCGCCGCCACAATACCGAACGCTGGCAAACCATCGCCTACGTTCGTGACGGACGCTACTGGAATATGCGTTTCTTGATGATGAACGTCAAGCTCTTGCTCCATCAAGCTTTCAATTTGAATTACATCCAATGAGCCACCCAGCATCATACGCAAATAATCGGTAATGAAATCCACTAAATGGTGGTCTTTAGTGATTAACGGATATTTTTCGAACAGCGGGCTAGCTTCTGGCTCTTCGATATCACCCTCAAGAGACATCAAACCATCACGCTTAATTTTTTGTAGAATCTCAAACAGCAAGCACAAGAGATCTAAATGCATTTGCTTGATATTGCTCTTACCCTTAAAAGCCCCACCCAATGCTGCAAAGGTCTTCTTTAGGTTAATCATGCTGTTAGAAGCAATCATCGTTCCCACAGCAGCACCGACAATGGTAAGAACTTCTGTAGGTTGCCATAAAACCATAATATGGCCGCCATGCAATGCATAGCCACCAAGGGCACAAGCTAACGCAATAATCCACCCTATAGGTATATTCATACTTCTTTTTACTCAGCTTTTATAGTTTTGAAAATAAGTTACTTTGCTGCAGTCTAGCAAACATTGCTTGGGCTGCATTCAATATCGTCTGGGATCTAGTATAAGCCGCTGTGGCTGCTGCCATATCTGTATCCAAAAGTGCCGATGAGGTGGCTGCCACCTCAGTCCCAATGGCTGAAATTGCGGCTTTAGCATTATCTACTTGCACCGAAATTCCCCCACTTCTTTGCTGGGCTTGGGTTAATTGGTCAAAAGAACTATCTAAGCCAGCCGAAACCACCGTTGGATCATTGGCAAAAGAGGTGTTTCCAGCGGCTTTTTCCCCTAAATAAGTCACAAAGTTATCCATACTTTGGTAGAGCTCGCTCTCAGTAGGGGCATCGTATGCGGCCTCACTACCAAATGCATCAGAAAATGTAACCCCAGAGGAAACCATTAAATTTGGCTCTATTTGAACCTGATTAACTTCATCCTGAAATATAGCTGTTCCAGTGCCATCTTGAGCAGTCATTTGAGCTGCAATAGCATCCCGAATCTGCTCTGCTTGTATTTTTAATGCGCTGTAGTTCGTTGTATTTAAGATCCCATTTTGAGACTGCACAAATGTTTGCCTTAGCGTATTCATCTCATTAATAATGCTATCGAGTTGAGCTTGCGCAGTTGAATGCGAACTTTCTACAAATTTTTGATTGGTTTTGAACATTGATAACCGAGCCTCGTCAAATTCAAGACGCACACCCCGACTCACTGCATAAGCATTCTCAGATACCTTACTAAATTGATTACCAGAGGTAATTTTCTTTTGCCAGTTCATCGCATCCAAAAGACTATTGTCCATAGACTGAATGCCCGCATCTAACATTTGATTTGAACTAATTCTGACGCTCATTTCACTCTCCTTAGTTCATGATCGATAGTAAGGTGTTAAACATTTGGTTGCCTGTCTGCATCACTTTGGTAGAGGCACTGTACAACTGTTGGTACTTTAATAAATTTGCAGCCTCTTCATCCAAATTCACACCAGAAATTGCATCTCGCTGGTCCTTTAGGCTCGATAAAACCGCATCATCAGCCTTTTGTGTATTAGTCCAGGTTGCCACCTGAATACCAACATCATTCACTAAGCCGGAGACAGTGATGCCAAAAATTGAGCTCATTTTCTGCACAGCATTTGCGCTATCTGAAGAAATATTGGGATCACCACCATCATAGTAATAGGCAGCATCACTCGGAGCTAATGACACAAAATTTTGCGCAGTAAGCCCATAATAGTGCAAGGGATTTTGTGAGCCAGTCATTGTGATACTTCTTCCATCGAGAGCTTCAGCTAAATCAGCTGCTGTGCTTACTTTTGCGCTAGATATATTTTCGATGTCCAGCGCGATGCCAAACTGATAAAAATCTAAGGTAGTTGATTCTCCAGCCAATATGTTTGAGAGGGAAATAGTTTGGGTCTTTCCAACAGAGTCCTGCATTTGTAGCTCATCTGCGCCCACCATGGTTAATGAATATTTTCCAGCAGTCACATCTGAGCCTGCACGAATAGACGTCACATTCACATTACTAGATGTTGTTGTTTCAACGGTAACGCCACCACTGTAACTGGATTCCGTAATCGCGATAGTAACGCCCAATGCATTAACGCCAGTATCAGCTAAATCGTCAGAATTTCCAGAAATTTGTGCAGTAAATGTTGCCTGAGCATCATCATCACTAAAAGATGCAATAGTCCAGCCTCCTGTACTTCCTACAAGGGTTCCTATTAGGTCGCCATTACCATCATAAAACTCTTCGTTGATAACTGAACCAGCAGCTCTACCTGCATATGCATCGGCAAAAGCTGAGGCGACTTTGTTAGCAGTGACAACACCCGTTGCGGTAAATGTAAGCCCGTCTAAAACCACTGTTTCACCAGCAGATAATTCACTAAATGTGACTATTGCTGATTCATGAATATCAATCGGTGTATTAATTAAATTAGTTACATCTCCAGGATAGATCGCCGTAAATGTTGCCTGAGCATTACTGTTGCTATAAGAACCAATATTCCAGCGAGATAAGGTTCCAGCAAGAGTACCCATACCTGCATAGGTCTCATTAAGCACAGAGCCACTAGTTCTGCCAACGCTAGCATTAGCAAAAATAGAGGCAATTTCACTAGCAGTAACATCGCCCGTAGCGGTAAATGTAAGCCCACCTAAGCTTACTGTTTCATTTTCAGATAAATCGCTAAATGTCACTGTTGCTGTCTCATTAGCATTGATCAATGAGGTACCAGTACTAAGGTTACTTAAAGTTGACACCGCGTTGGATAAGCTACTATATAAATCAGTCATGCTTGTTTCAGAGCTAATCGTTGGAATCAAGCTTGTGTAATCACTATTTAAATCAAAGTACTGGTTTTGACCAACCTGAAAGCCAAAAATTTTGGTTTTAGGAGATCCATCACCATCGATATCAGATGCCCCGTTGACAACCTTTACTAAAGATAGCGCAACCGTATCTAAGCGATTTTGAATGCTGGGTGCAAATTCATTAGCTAGTTTTAATAGAGCACCAGCCTGACCACCACTTAGACTTTTCACTGTCTGCAAAACTGTTTTAGATTGGCCATTTTGGGTATTAAATTGCAAAGCAATATGTTCTTGATCTGAATTGACCGAGACCTTGTTACTAACACCCCGCTCAACTAATGCCAAACCATCCACCATATGAGTTGCGGTTCCATCAGAGTTAATCAAACTCTGACCACCTACCAATTTTTGCAAACTTGATAGCAACCTATCTCGTTCGTCAAATAGATCTGCTGACGCCGAATTTACTCCTGGATTGGTGCCGTTTTGAATCTTTAAGTTTACTGCTGTCAAAGCGGGGACCAAGGTATTAACTTGAGAGATGGTATCTTCAAGGCCAGTTTGCGCTTGGCTCTTAATCTGACCCACGATTTCACTTAAACCATTCATTCTTTGCGCAACAACATTTGCTTTGCCCGTAATCCCTGCTGCTAATGCTTTATTAGTGGGATCTGTGGCATATGTTCCCATGGCGTTGAAAAAATCTGTCAACGAAGCTGTTAAGCCCACGGACTTTGTAGAAACCAACTTATCGAGCGAGGCCGTATATTGCACCAATGTATCGGAATAGGTTGACTTGGCTTGTTGGCTTAATAGTTGAGATCCAATTAAAGACGAATATTGACGGGTAAAACCTTCAACCGCAAAGGATGTGCCATTGAGCATTAGCGAGTTCGGCGACATCTGATCAATTACAGCATTGGCATTTCTGCGAGAGTATCCCTCAACCGTTGTACCAGCAACGTTTTGCGAGGTAACTAAAATCCCAGCTTGAGCAATTTGTAAGCCCGCTAAGGCTGAATCGGATATGGAATAAACACCCATCTGCGTACTTTCTGTATCTACTGGTTGACGGCGCTAGAGCTCGCCAATGAATTGTTTACGGCATTTGTAGAAGTTTCGTTTATGTTTTTAGCCTTGATTTGCTGAATTAATTGTTCAGCCATTTTGCTACCGAAGCCAAGACCCTTACCTGCTACTAATTGATCAGCGATTTTGTCATCCATAATCTCTAAGTAACCAGATGAGGTAGTGCTAGGCGCATCACCGCCACGAATATTGGTACTTCTCACAATGCTGAGCATTTGTCTTACCAGTGTTCGCTCAAATCCCTGCGCTGCTTTACGAATCTTGTCATCAGAGCTCAAACCATTTTGATTGCCGCCACTAGTTGAATCAATCGGCTTAATTAATCGAACAGAGCTTGAATCAATAGTGGGAGTGATTTTTAAAGGATCCATTAGATCACCTCTAGTTCAGCTCGCAGAGCACCAGCTGCTCTCAGAGACTGTAAAATAGAAATTAAATCTTGGGGTGTAGCACCCAGCATATTCAGTGCCTTAACAACTTGATCTAGAGAAGCCCCGCTTGGTACTGAAATCAAGCTATCAGGCTTTCCATCGTTACTAATTGTTGCGGTATCTGCTGTTGTAACTGTGGTGCCGCCTCTACTAAATGGTAATGGCTGGCTAGTAGTTGGTGTCTGACTAATTCGTACCGTTAAATTTCCATGAGCAACTGCTGACGGTGATAATTGGACTGCCTGATTCATCACAACTGACCCAGATCGAGAATTAAGCACTACACGAGCAGGTCCACTCACAGGGGCTACCTCTAGATTTTGTAGCTCAGCCATAAAGGCAGTTCTTTTCAATGGATCTGTTGGAACTCGAACATTCAATGATCTTGCATCGATTGGTAAGGCTGTACCTAAGCCAAAACGACGTCCTACGGCTTCTGCAGTTTTTTGCATTAATCCATAATCACTGCGTCTTAGGTCTAACTGAACAAACTCATCTACCAGCAATGAAGGGACTGCTTTTTCGATAATGCCTCCCGATGGAATGCGGCCAGCAGATAAATGATTGACAGAGGTTGCCGCACCCCCAGTGGCAGCTCTCGCACCACCAATAACTACATTACCTTGACTCTGCGCATATACCTGGCCATCAGCAGCTTTCAAAGGCGTCATCACCAACGTTCCACCCTTCAGGCTTGTTGCATTGCCCAAAGATGAAACAGTTACATCAATCTGCTGACCCGGTCTTGCAAGGGAAGGGAACTCAGCTGTCACCATTACCGCCGCAGTATTTCTTAACTGAGCTTGCGTTCCGGTTTGTGGAAGGGTAATACCTAGCACCCCAATCATTTGCATCACGCTTTGCAAGGTAAAGGGTGTTTGAGTAGTTTGATCCCCTGTACCATCTAGACCAACAACTAGGCCATAGCCAACAAGTTGGTTAGGGCGCTGACCAGCAATATCGGCAATATCTTTAATGCGGTCTGCGTGGACCGGCATAGCAAAAGAGCCTATTGCTAATGTTGTAATAAGTGATTTAGCAAGCGACTGAATGAATATTTTTTTCATACCAATTTAAAAAGGAGAAAACTTAAATAGAAGGCGAGCAAACCAACCAACGCCTTGGGTATCATCTGTAACACCACGTCCACGATACTCAATTCGAGCATCAGCAACTTCTTGAGAATTCACCCGATTAAATACCAATGTATTAGGATTCACAATGCCACCAAAGCGAATAATTTCTTCCTCATTACTAATGGCAACCTGTTTCTCTCCCGCAACTACGAGATTTCCATTGGAAAGAATCTCTACTACTGTCACAGTGATCGTCCCTGCAAAGGTATTGTTTGCAGCGCTAGAGCCGGCACCCTCACTCTTTAAATCGGCAGAGCCTTCATAATTACTCGCTGCGCGTATGCCTGCAAATTGACCAAATGGCGCACCCACCCCAGCAGTGACATCAAATTTGTTGGCAGCAGTTGCTTTACGGGCAGCAGATAATGAAGATCCTTTGGCTGCTGCTGTTGTCTCATTCAATATTACCGTCAGAATATCGCCAACATTTCTAGCACGTCGATCTTCAAATAGCGGTCTGTGACTTACTGCTGATACGTAGGGACCACCAGAATTGGCTGGATATAAGCTCCCCATATTGGCGGAAGTTTCTTGTATCGGCTTTGGACGTGCTGTTGAGGGGGTGGTTAATAGCGAAGGTCTATCCGCACTCGCACAGCCAGCCAGATAGAGAACTATTAGAGAGCAGCCGATTACAGAAATGATTCTCATGAATTTATTCATCTTAGCCTCCCATATTAGATAGGCGTTGCAGGATTTGATCAGATGCGGTAACTGCCCGAGTATTGATTTCATAGGCACGTTGTGCAGCAATCAAGTTCACTAATTCCTCAGCAACGTTAACGTTTGATTGTTCAATATAGTACTGAATAGTTGTACCCATACCATTACTACCAGCGATTTGATTTTGTGCAGTACCCGATGATGGTGACGGTAAGAAGATACCGCCGCCCAATGCCGTTAATCCTGCTGGATTAGCAAAGTTGGCCATCGTAAATTGTCCTGCTTGAGTTAAGGCCGTCGATGTCTGTGTACTGTATTGCACTAAACCAACTTCACTGATCGTTATACCCGTAGCGGTTACAGGTATAACTCCTGCACCAGAGACCGTATTTCCTGCTTGCGTCACTATCTGACCAGTAGAGCTCAAGCTAAATTGACCATCACGGGTATAGGCAAGCGTTCCGTCTGCTAACTGAATCTGAAAGAAACCATTACCCTTAATAGCAACATCTAGCTTATTACCCGTTTGAAATAATGTTCCCTGAATATTATTGCGCTCCGTACCAGTTACCGCAGCTCCAGCACCCACCTGCATTCCGGTTGGCAATAAGTTTTGCGCATTCGCTGATGAACCAGCTGCTCTTATAGTTGTATAGAGCAAATCCTGAAACATCGGCTGGACCCGCTTGAATGCTGTCGTTTGCGAGTTTGCTAAGTTATTAGAAATCACGTCGAGATTAAATTGCTCGGCGTCCATCCCTGTTTTAGCGATCCAAAGTGACCTTATCATTTATATCTTTCTTTTCTTATATTCTTGATAGAGATAA
>CANISN010000077.1 GCA_947470165.1 Burkholderiaceae bacterium
AAATGTTGGTGGGAAATTAGCTCAACTCGGATCAAGACTGATTGACGCAACCGCACGCAAAAATGCAGATGATTTTTTTGATAATTTTGCTAAAGCAGTTGGGGGGTTAGATAGTAAGCCAGCTGCTGGTTTCGATTTTTCTCAGTACCAAAATGAATCTTCGAATCTAGCTTTGGTCGTTTCAGCTGGAAAGCCTATTTCAGGTATTGTTGGTGCGAGTGATACAAAGTTAGCTTATGGCATTGGCGATGTAGCATTTATGTTTGGATCGGATGATCCGGATGTTATGGATGTTTGGGTTGATGACAAAATCAAAATCTGGATCTCTGATCACATTGCTGTGGTTACCTTCAATAGACCTAAAACTAAAAATGCCATGTCTTTAGGTATGTGGAAGGCTATCCCCGGGATTTTAGGTGCGCTAGAAAGAGATCCAAATGTAAGGTCAGTAATTTTGACCGGCGCTGGTGAGGACTTTAGTGCTGGTGCTGATATTTCTGAATTTGGAAAAGTTCGCGCTACAGAAAAGCAAGTTTTGGATTATGAGGTTGCTGTTGATGCATGCTGTGACGCCATTGCAAATATTAAAAAACCAACCATTGCAGTGATTCGCGGTTTTTGTTTGGGTGGTGGCGCACACTTAGCTATGTCATGTGACTTCCGGTATGCCTCCTCGAATTCAAAATTCGGTATACCAGCAGCTCGCCTATCAATTATCTATGGTGTAAAGGGTACGCAAAAGCTACTCAATCTAGTTGGATTGGTCCAGGCAAAGAAAATTTTGTTTGGGTCACAACGGTTTGGTGCGCCCGAAGCTTTGAAGTTGGGCTTTATTGATCACATGACTGGATCTAGTGAATCTGCATCAAAACCAACAATCTTCAGCAGATTATTTGGAAAGAAAAAGCCAGTAGACCAGAAATTATCGGATGATCCAATGGTTGCAGCACGATCATTTGCCAAGCTTCTTGCTTCTAATGCGCCTTTAAGTATTTCTGGTGCAAAGTATTTGCTCAATGGTGTCGCTATAGGTCGAGGAGCCTTGGATAGTGATTTAGCAGAAGCGTTAATTGCAGCTGCCGGTAAGAGCAATGATTACTACGAAGGTCGTAAAGCTTTTGCGGAAAAACGTGAGCCACAATTTCAGGGTAATTGATGAAGCCAGTTCCGTTTAACTATCTATGCGCATACTCTTTGGGGGAGGCGCTTCACCATCTGCGCAACTCTGAAGATACCAAAGTCATAGCTGGCGGTCAAAGTTTAATGCCTATGCTCAACTTTCGGGTTGTTCAACCATCTCTTTTGGTTGATATTAGCAAGTTAGTGGAACTTGATTTCATTAGACAAGAAAGTGATGAAATATCAATTGGAGCGCTTACACGTCATAGTACTGTAGCAAATTCTGAGCTGGTTAAAAAAGATTTACCAGTAATGCATGAGGCTCTTAAGCATGTAGCCCATCTCGCAATTCGCAATCGTGGAACTATTGGTGGTAGCTTGTCTCATGCAGATCCTGCAGCTGAGTACCCAATGTTAAGTCTGTTATTGGATGCAAAAATTTACTGTGAGTCTCTGGACGAAAAGCGTGTAATTCCTGCAAAAGAATTCTTTGCGGGATCGCTATCTACGGTTTTGGCTGAAGATGAGATCTTGACACAAATTCGCTTCCCAAAGATTGGATCTAATACTGGTTGGGCTTTTGAAGAATTTGCGCAACGTGACGGTGATTTTGCCTTGGTAGCAGTTGGTATCTTAGTTGATAAAAGTGCAGATGGCCAAATTGAAAATGTCAGGATTGGCATGATGGGCGTTGGCGAGACTGCCTTAAGGCTCAACTCACTAGAGGCAACTTTAAATCGACAGCCATACTCAGATGGCTTACTAGAGGAGGTGATTAGGGGTTTGAGTGTGTTGCTTTCGCCTAATGCAGATTTACATGCCTCTTCTGAATACCGGCTTTATTTAGCGGGTCAGTTACTAAAAAGAACGTTTAAGGCAGCATGGAATATGGCTTCTACAAAGAAATAATATGAGCGAAATACAAAAAGTCTCTATATGGGTGATAGTTAATGGCATAGTCCATGATGATTTAATTGATCCACGTCTACTGCTGTCAGATTATTTGCGTAATAATTTAGGCTTAACAGGTACTCATGTAGGATGCGAGCATGGAGTCTGTGGTGCGTGCACGATTTTAGTTGATGGTACCACCGCAAGATCATGCTTAATGTTAGCGATTCAGTCGAATGGCTCAGAGATTAGTACTGTTGAAAGCCTGGGATCTCCTGATAACTTAAATCCATTACAAAAAGCATTTAACGAGCATCACGGACTTCAGTGTGGCTTTTGTACGCCTGGAATGTTGATGACTTCAACCGAGATGCTGCAAAAGTACCCTTTAAAAACGGACGAAGAAATTCGGAAGTTATTGTCTGGAAATCTTTGTCGCTGTACTGGTTATCAGGGAATTGTCGATGCTATCAGAGAGTGCGTCCGCCAGCGTGATTCTGGTGTTATCAGCATTCAGGATATTTCCCCAAGAACGGAAAAGTCATTATGAGAATGCACGCATTATCAGGTGGTCGTTTAAGAATGCGCAAGAGCATATATCTACCTGCAGTAGAAAAAACAGAAATAATTGAGCTACCTGTTTCTTGCTACCTGATTCGACATGATCAAGGCAACATCTTATTTGATACTGGTTGCCACCCATCTGTTACTGAAAATGCCGAAGACCGTTGGGGCTCGATGGCAAAGGTAATGGTTCCGATCAATGCTCCAGAAGATAACTTAATCACTCAGCTCGATTCTATTGGCCTCAAGGCTGATGATATTGACGTTGTAATTAATTCCCACTTTCATTCTGATCATTGCGGTTGTAATGAATTTTTTAAACGTGCCACTATTTTCTGTCACCTATTTGAGCTAGAGGCTGCGCAAGCTGAGGATGGCTTACAAAAGGGTTACATCCCTAAAGATTGGAAGCACAGTAATGAAATTAAAACTATTACTGGTCAATATGATCTCCTTGGAAATGACAAGGTTGTCTTGCTTCCATTGCCCGGTCATACACCGGGAATGATAGGGGCGATAGTCAATTTAGATAAGGACGGTTCATTTTTATTAGCCTCTGATGCCGTTCCAATGAAAGCTAATTTAGATTTAGAGCTCAATCCAAAAAATACTTGGAATTCTGATTTATCTCTATCATCCATGATAGAGGTGAGGCGCATTCAAGCAGGAGGTGTTCAGGTTTTATTTGGACATGATGATGAGCAGTGGCAATCTTTGCGCAAAGGCCCTGCTTTCTATGAGTAAGATTTTTACTCCCTTGGAGCATACGCGCGGATATGAGCCTGTGAAAAGTGGCTCTGGCGAACGTCTTGTTGGCCAGCCTATTCGTCGAACTGAAGATGCGCGCTTACTTTGTGGCGTGGGTAGGTATGTGGATGATATTGTGCTTGCTGATTTATTGCATATGAGTGTTTATCGCAGCGATAAGCCTTACGCAAAAGTAATATCAATTAACACTGAGAAGGCCAAAGCACTTCCTGGTGTATTTGGTGTGTACACTTGGCAGGATATTGCCGATCAGGTTAAGCCAGCAGTTGCTTTTTCTAGGATGACTGACTACCAGTCAACAGTAATTTATCCTCTGGCCAACGGAGTAGTTCGCTATGTAGGTGAGCCTATTGCAGTGGTTTTAGCGTCCAGTCGATATATTGCAGAAGATGCACTCAATTTATTGGAGGTATCTTTGGAGCCTTTGAATATTGAGTTTGATCCGATCAAAGCCAGTCTGCCTAATGCTCCTTTGTTACATGAAGATTTAACTAGCAACATATTGGTTAAGAGATCTTTTATTAAGGGCGAAGTTAATCAGGCGTTTGAGAACTCCCATGCTTTAATTGAGGCGGAGTTCCGTTTTCATCGGAAAACTTCTGTGGCGATGGAAAACCGGGTTTACCTTGCTGATTACGAAAAGAGTAGGGGCGCAATTAAGCTTCATACATCAAGTCAGGTGCCAGGAATTATTCGAGATGCTTTGGCTGAACTATTAAATATGCCGGGTAGCCAATTTAGTGTCGTATCACCAGATGTCGGTGGTGGTTTCGGAGGTAAAACATCCCTCTATCCCGAAGAAATGATTGTTTGTGCTTTAGCTAAAAAAGTACATAGATCTATAAAGTGGACGGGTGATCGTCTTGAGGACTTAATTTCTACAAGTCAGGCATTTGATGAGCGGATTAAGGCTCGTTTGGCCGTCGATGCTGCGGGAAATATTTTGGGATTGGCTGCTGAAGTGATTAGTGACATAGGAGCCTACTCTATTTATCCTTGGACGGCAGGCATAGAGCCGGTTCAAATTATTAGTTTTATGCCAGGCCCTTACCGTGTGCCTGCATATCATGGAAGCGTCATTGCAGTTACTACGCCAAAGGCTCCAACAGGGCCTTATCGCGGCGTCGGTAGACCTACCTCAACGTTCGTGATGGAGCGCTTGATGAATATGGCAGCGAAGAGGCTAGGAATAGATCCAGTTGAATTGCGTATGAAAAATATGGTGCGCCCCGAGGAGTTTCCTTATAAAACGCCTAGTGGCATTGTTTGGGATAAGTCCGCATTTGTTGAAGGATTAGTAGCAGCTGGTGAAGCATTTTCTTATAACGAGAGACGTGAGTATCAAGTAAAAGCTCGGGCTGAAGGTAAGTGGGTAGGAATTGGCATAGCCTCTTACGCAGAGCTTTCTGGAATTGGTTCGAAAATTTCAGCATCGCCGGGAATGCCGATTAATACTGGCACTGATACATGCGTGATTTCTTTAGATTCAACTGGTGCTATTACGGCAGCATTTGGATGTGCGGCTCATGGCCAAGGTCACGAGACCACATTAGCACAAGTAGTAGCGGATGAATTAGGCGCTAGGATTCAAGATATTCGAGTTATCACGGGTGACAGCACAGCAGTTCCTCATGGTACTGGTAGCTATGCCAGCAGAACTGCGGTACTTAGCAGTGGAGCAGGCATATTGGCTGCGCAAGAACTCAAAAGTCGTATGGCCTCTATGGCTGCTTATCTCTTCAATACTAATGTTGAGGACTTGCGCTTTATGAATAGCTCAATAGAGCAATTAAGTGCACCAAATATCATTGATTTTTCTAAGTTAGCAAAAACTGTATATTCAGAGATGGGCAGAATTCCTGCTGAGCATAGATTGGAGTTAACTGTTACTAAAACATATGACCCAATTTTTGGCACCACTAGTAGCGCAACACATATGGTTGAGGTAGAGATAAATCCAATTACATTTAAGGTGGATATCAAGAGATACGTCATTGCAGAGGATTGCGGTCAGATGATTAATCCGTTGATCGTTGATGGACAAATTCGAGGCGCTGTTGCCCAGGGAATCGGAGCGGCTTTACTTGAAGAGGTTGTATATGACGAAGTCGGACAAATACTCACTGCCAGCCTTGTTGATTATGCAATTCCCACGGCTCTTGATATACCAGATGTAAAGATTATTCATATCGACATTAAAGCTCCCAATACTCTTGGAGGCTTTAGGGGGGTGGGAGAGGGAGGCACTATTGGTGCTCCAGCAGCAATTGCAAATGCAGTTGCTGATGCGTTATTGAGCTTTGGATGTGAGGTAAATGAACTGCCTGTTACCCCGGAACGAATTTTTCAATTGATTAATAAACACTAATTCTGCAACAGGATTACAAGGAAAATTATGAAGACAGATCTTACAGGCAGGGTAGCTCTTGTCACTGGCGGTGCGCGTGATGTGGGGCGAGAAATATCAATCGCCTTAGCGGCTGATGGTGCTGCTGTTGTAGTTAACTACCACGGATCTAAAGAACGTGCTGAAGCTGTTGTAAAAGAAATTAAAGATCTAGGTGGTAAAGCAAAGGCAATTGGTTGTGATATCTCCGATATGGATGCCGTCAAAGCATTGGTTGCCAAAACCGTAGAGGAGTTTGGTGGATTAAACATCCTAGTGAATAACGCTGGCTTAGTCTTTAGAAAGCGCTTCATTGATTCAACCCCTGAAGAGTGGCGCCAGCAAACTGATGTTTGTTTTTATGGAACTTTGAATTGCTGTCATGCTGCTTTACCTCATTTGGAAAAAGGTAACGGTAGAATTATTTCAATCGTCGGTGACTCTTCACGTGTCGGTGAATCGGGGCTAGCATTAGCTGCAGCAACCCGTGCAGGTAACGTAGCATTAATGAAGTCTTTGGCTCGCGAGACGCGTTCCGGCATGACTGCTAATGCGATTGCATTAGGTTTAATCGAAACAGCACATGATCCTGCATTTATTGAAGCTAATCGCGAAAAATTAACCAAATTTTATCCATTAAGAAGGCTCGGCACTCCTACGGATGTTGCTCCAATGGTTGTGCTTCTAGCATCTGATGCTGGTAGCTGGATTACAGGCCAGATTATCAGTATTAGTGGTGGATTTAGTATGACCTAATTTCCTAAATGTATTCTTGTTTAAAATTTAATAATTGAGCGAACACAATATGAGTAACTTGCCTTTCAAATTTGAAAAAGCCTACATCGATGGTAAATGGGTGGATGCTGACAGCAAAGCCACAATTAATGTAACCAATCCCGCTACTGGTGATCTTATTGGTACTGTACCTAAGATGGGGGTTGCGGAAACTCGAAGGGCAATCGAATGCGCACATAAAGCTTTGCCAGCTTGGCGTGAAAAAACTGCGAAAGAGCGATCAAAAATTTTACGCAACTGGTTTGATCTCATCATGAAAAACCAAGAAGCTTTGACGCAGCTCATGACTGCTGAACAAGGTAAGCCTTTGGTTGAGAGTCGAGGTGAAATTGCTTATGCTGCGTCATTTATTGAATGGTTCGGTGAAGAAGCTAAGCGTATCTATGGAGAAACTATTCCGCCGCATGGCGTTGATAAACGTTTGGTTGTTATTAAGCAGCCTATTGGCGTATGTGCGGCTATCACACCCTGGAATTTTCCCGCCGCGATGATCACTCGTAAGGTAGGCCCTGCATTAGCAGCTGGTTGCACCATCGTACTAAAACCCGCAAGTCAAACGCCATTTAGTGCGTTAGCTCTTTGTCAGTTAGCTGAAGAAGCTGGCGTTCCCGCGGGAGTATTTTCTTGTATAACTGGATCAGCATCTGAAATTGGCGGCGAACTTTCTTCTAACCGGATTGTCAAGAAGCTGA
>CANISN010000078.1 GCA_947470165.1 Burkholderiaceae bacterium
CCCGAATGGAAAATATTCGTCAGGCGACTATAGATCTTGCAAACAAGATGAATTCCATCTGCCCAGCATGTCAGATGCCAGGATATTGGATTCAGGATATCCAGCGCGGCTTACCCTGTAATGCCTGTGGCATGCCTACCGACCAAGAGATTGCGAAAATATGGGCTTGCCTCAAATGTGACCATAGGGATAAAGAAGGAATGAAAGTGCTCCGATTCGCAAATCCTTCTCAATGCCAGCATTGCAATCCCTAATCTAAGTCAACCCCTCTTGCTCACACTTACTCACCCTGTTTTGTTTTCTTCGCTTTCACTCCATCAGCCTTCTGTACGCCGGAAAACTGATTCATGCTATCGACACTTTTCTCAAAATTTACAAATGAATCCGACATTGCTGCACGAATCAATTCAAAATTCTGGAGCGCACTACTAAAGGAAGTTTTGAAAACTGAGGTATAGGGCTCAGTTCCAGTAGGTGCATTTTGAGTGGCCTCATTCACAAAATGAATTAAGTCATGCTGCGATTCTTTAATCATTGACTCAGCAATTTTTGCTAGCTCTTTATTTCCGCTCGCTAAGGCTTGAAAGAGTTCGGACTGATACTCAGCAACCTCTTTCGCAGCCTCTTGCAAAACCTCGGCATGAACATGATCAAAGACTGCCTTTGGATCTTGGGCCTTCATAAGCTCTGCGACTTTAGATTGCAGGCGGGCGGTAAGCTCTTGTGCAGCCCGTTGATTCAACTGAGCAATCGCCTGAGCACTTGTCAATGCCACTTGCCCGACTGCCTTAGCTACCTCGACTCCCTTGGTCTGATTTGCCATTGTATTGAAATCAAATGGGTTCTTGCTCATGTTTGTGTCCTTATTCAATTGGTGATTTTTCAATCTACTCCCGAATGCACAGCATGCAGATAGAGAAATACCACTAGAGACTGGGGCCGCAATGAAAAAGAGCGCCCTCAGGGGCTCTTTTTATGGATGAGTATGTCTATTATCGAACGATAATACTGGCGCCCTGGCGCAATTGAGATAAGAACTCAAATTGCTTTTTCTGCATCAAGCCATTGCGAATAACCACTTTGGCCTGCTCAAAAGTAGGTGGCGGGCTCGATTTTTTATCTTCCAGCTTAATTAAATACCAGCCCTGTGGCATTTGAATTGGTGCTGGGGAAACTTGTCCCTTAGACAGCGTGATCAGTACGCTAGCAATTTGCGGCAAAGTTTGTCCCGCTTGAACCCAGCCTACAGCTCCGCCCTGAACTTTATTTGGCGCCAATGAAACACTCTTAGCGACCTTATTAAATGACTCGCCCTTTTTAATTCTGGCCAAGGCAGCTTGTGCATCCGCTTGACTAGCCACAGCAATATCACTGACCTTATATTCCACGACCATACCCAGCGCACCCAAAGAAGCAATCTCACGGTTATATTCCGCCTGTATATCCGTATCACTCACGGGATTTTTTGACATATAAGTTGATAACCCTAAATTCGCTAAGTAGTTTTGACGTATCAAAGCCAATTGACGATTTGCTTTATCAGAATTTGCCAGCCCATCTTTTTCAGCTTGTTGCGACAAAAGAGAAATTTCAATCATCTTCCCCAATACTGCGGAACGCAATTCTGGGGAGTCTTTCTGGCCCTGCGACAATGCCGCCTGAATTCCCTGCTCTACAGTGTCATTTGAAATAATCACACCGTTGACCGAAGCTGCAGCATTGATAGGCAATGCATCTTGAGAGTGCGCAGCAGTCATTAATCCCAAGGCTAGGAGAATGCTTGCAAAAAAACGTATAGGTAATAATTTCATCAATCACTCTTTTCTAAAATTAAGAAGCAATAGTAATAGTTAACTACTAAATCTAAACTGGACTGGACTGCGATATATATTACTTTCACTGCGTTAGGCCTAGACAAGTAAGCCATCAGCAATTAATTTGATACTCGCCACCAATAAACAGAATTGGACAATGATGAAGTACCACTTAGCTGAAATCCTCTTGGCTAAATAAAATCCTATATACACACCTATTGGCACTAAGGGTAGCAAGAGTATTGAAGTAGCCAATTGATTTAGGTTGAGTAAATCAAGATGGGCATAAGGTACAAGCTTACCTAAGTTCATGATGGTGAAGAAAATTCCCAGTGTTGAGGTATACACCATTGGAGAGACTTTTTCCCTCAACATATAGATCGTGATGGGAGGACCTCCAATGTGCGCAACAAAGGAAGTAAAACCTGAAAGACCACCCATCAATCTCCCTAACCAGGGATAGGGCTTTGCTTCTTTGAGGTCAATACGAGACATCACTAGGCCTTGAATGAGAAATAGCAAGGTAAATATGCCGATGGAAAGGGATAACACTTTCGGGGTAATGAGGGAGAAAAATAAATAGCCCATGAGCATGCCAAGCGCAGCTGGCCACAAAATGAGCTTGAGAATCCGCCTATCAGCATTTGACCAAAATCGGCGCAAGCCAAATAAATCAATTGCAATTAGTAGTGGCAATAAGATAGCCAAGGCCTCAGCAAGACTAGATTGGCTAGCCATCAATGGGGGTGCTAGAACACCAAGACCGGCTCCAAAGCCACTCTTGGATATACCCAAAATCACCACACTGATTGCCGCCAGCGCAAAAAATAGAGCCGAATGCTCATTAAGGGCTTGAAGCAAAGAAATCATGAATGGATGGAGTGATACGGTAAGAGGTGTGACACATTTTAGAGTCAAAAGACTTTATGCGGGCAACTAAAAACAGTATTCTGAAATATCCAGTCACAGGCAATCATCGACCATCAATATGTCAACCGTATTTATCGACAAAACCTACTCACTAGGCGATGGTAGCTCTTACCTTATTAGGCCAATTCGGCTTAACGATAAAGAACGCATCATCGAGCTGTTCAAACACCTCTCCCCTGAGAGCCGTTATCTTAGATTCGCTCACGCAATCTCCAAACTGCCAGATGATTTTTTAGAAAACATCCTGCATTTAGACTATGAAACCGAGATGGCCTTAGTTGCTGTTATTCAAAACCAGATAGGGGTCGAAGAAATTATCGGTATTGCTCGCTACGTGAAACCACCCAATCAAGATATTTGCGAGTTCTCTCTCAGCGTGAGTGATAGTCATACCGCAAACGGTATCGGTACGCATTTAATGACTGATTTGATTACTCATGCGAAAGAAAACGCTTTACAAGAAATGGTGGGGTATGTACTAAGAAATAATTCTAAAATGCTGCATCTAGTTTCTGATTTAGGATTTAATACTTCCAAGATTAATGATGATCCTGACTTTAAAATTGTCAGCCTGCCACTCCGAGAAAAATAACTATAAACTGCTAGAAATCTTGTCTTTATAGAAGTGCTTACTCTTTTAAAGTAATAAGTCTGTGCGTACAAGACTTTATTTGCTATTCTGCAGCATCACCTAAAGGATTAATATGACTAACGACACTCAAACCCAAAACGACGAAGATTTTGACTATGGGTGCGAATGCGCCATGACATTGTTAAACGAGCCTACAGAAGATTGTTTAAATGATCTGATTGATGAGCTAGATGAAGATGGCATGATTGCCACTGAAGTTGTATACGGCCTCTTGGCCACCATTCTGATGAGCATCACCTCTGAAGATGGAGAGGATGAGGAAATTCAGTAGAGTACTACTGTCCCAAGACCTGAAGCGAAAATTGATCCATGGCACGCGCCATGGTGATATCTAAATCAGTCAAGGCTTTCATAGAATGGGTACTCAAGCGAACTGTAACTGTATTCCAAGAGTTAGACCAATCAGGGTGATGGTCTAACTCTTCCGCAAAGTTGGCACACAGCGTCATGAACTGAAAAGCAGTTTTAAAGTCTTTAAATAAAAATATTCGCTCTAACTCTTGATTGCTTGTATTTACTCTCCAATTACCTAGCACTTTTTCAAAATCAAAATCTTTGGCAAGCAGATTTGGCTTAGACAATTGAAACCTCCATACTCTTAGATAATTTTTGTAGATCATCTGGATAGAGCCAGCGCCACTCGCCCTCAGCCAAATCTTTAGGCATCACGTACTGCCCAATTTCAGTTCGGTGTAGCTTAGCCACATGATTGCCCACTGCAGCCATCATTCGTTTAACTTGATGATAACGACCTTCAATAATCGTCATTGCCAAAGTATTCTCATTAAGCTGCTTACAGGCGCTTGCAAAACAAGGCCTCGGATCATCATCGAGCACAACGCCCTTGAGTAAGTGATCCATCTGCTTTTGGGTAATTGGATCAGGCGTGGCGATCTCATAGACCTTGCCAATATTTTTTTTCGGGGTGGTCATCTTGTGAATAAATTGACCATCATCTGATATTAAAATGAGGCCAGTCGTATCAAAGTCCAAGCGACCTACGCATTGCAAACCCCGTTCTACAAAAGGTTTCGGCAACAAGCTATAGACGCTGGGATGATGCGTAGTCTTGTGAGAACACTCATAATTAGGAGGTTTGTGAAAGGCAATATACGCTTTTTCATGAAACTCCCAATCCTTACCCTCTACATTGAGTATCAGACCTTCGGTAGCAATGCGCCCTTCTGGATCTTCTGCCAATACCCCATTAACCTTGACTAGATCAGCATAGACTAAATCACTGCAATAGCGCCGAGTACCAAAGCCTTGGCTAAATAATATTTTTTCGAGTGAAATCGGTTTAGCCATATATGTTGCCGAGAATACTACAAAGCCGACTAACTGAGCGACTGTGAAATGAAGTCGTTATCATTCATCCATACTCTATATAAGTTACTAATTTATCAAAATCATGCTTTCCAATCCAGCGCCTAGAACCCCCCTGCACACTCGTGAAATTACTTTTCAGGGCTATGCCCGTGAAGATGGCTTATGGGATATCGAAGCCCATTTAAGGGATTTCAAATTTAATCCCTTCACAACTGGTGGCAAAACATGGGAGCCAGGGCAAGCTTTTCATGACATGTGGGTGCGCATTACCGTGAATACTGAATTAGTGATTCAAGCAATTGAGGTGGCAATGGATAGTCATCCCCACCCTGAATGTCCACAAGTGATACCTCCAATGGATGCGCTCATTGGGGAACGTATTGGCAAGGGATGGCGCAAGACCATTAATGAACATCTCGGCGGTATCAAGGGGTGCACTCACTTGCGAGAGCTACTCAGTAATGTTGCTACCGCCGCTTTTCAATCTATTCCTGGGGCACTATTCGATCCGAATGATGCTAAGCCGCCCCTCTATTTGGGGACCTGTAAGTCTTGGGATTTTGACGGGCCCGTAGTGTTACGCGTCTATCCTCAGTTTTATAAATGGAAAGCATCGATCTAGATTATTCTAAATCTCGCCGCGGTGAATATTGAACGCATTAAAGGACTACTGCATTGGCATCAGTTCTACTACATTGATATTCATGTGACTTGGCAAATTGGCAGACCAGTAAATAGCCTCTGCTACATCATCAGCGCTCAATGCTTTGACGCCGGTATAGACTTTGCCAGCCTTATCATCGTCACCCTTAAAACGTACATTAGAAAATTCTGTGCCAGAGAACATACCTGGCTCAATGCAAGTGACACGTACTGGCGTACCAATTAAATCTGCCCTGAGGTTCAAACTGAACTGCTGTACAAATGCTTTAGTTCCACCAAAGACATTGCCACCCGGATAGGGATAGCTTGCTA
Source organism: Burkholderiaceae bacterium (assembly GCA_947470165.1). GTDB lineage: Bacteria > Pseudomonadota > Gammaproteobacteria > Burkholderiales > Burkholderiaceae > Polynucleobacter. Next base: position 5,701 of record CANISN010000078.1, read on the forward strand.
CTACAGAGCCCAAATTAATCACGTGACCACAACGGCGCTCAACCATTCCTGGTAAAAACGCGCGAGTCATATGAACTAAGCCTTTAATATTGGTATCAATCATGCGATCCCAATCTGTGAACAATGCTTTATGTTCGGGCTCAAGACCTAAAGCCAAGCCAGCATTATTTACCAGTATGGTGACACTCGCAAACTCAGTAGGCAAGGTGGCTGCTAGGTCATCTACCTTCGCGCTATCGCAAACATCCACAGTAAGAGTCAGCAATTTTTTCTGCTGCTCTGCAGGCAGAGAGGCTTTCAAAGCCTCTAAGCACTCCACCCTTCTTCCCAGAGCAATGACCTTGTGGCTATGGGCCAAAAAGCGACGGGCAGTAGCCTCACCAAATCCAGCAGTAGCGCCAGTAACTAAAACAGTATGTTCCATATTCTTTCTGCTTATTTTTTGTAATTGACTAAGTCATTTAATATTAACGCCTCTATGACCTTGTTATGAATTATTGCCCATCTTCTTTTATGTCTCCTTATTTCGCTGGCTCTTCTGGGATCAAGGGGATTTTTAAATCTTGAGCAAGTAGATAGCCCAAAACTCTAGTCCAGATTAATAAGGCAATCTTGCTCAATGACTGCAGCATTAGACTTTACTAAGGCTTGTAGTAGCCACTCCTGAAAATCCTCAACAGTCATATGCAGTTGCTTGCGAATATTCTCGAGCACAGGGGTAGTGTTAATCCATTGATGTGCTGCTTTTATTTTCCTACTACGCCATTCCAACAATTTGTACTTCAAGAGTACCTTTGCCGCATGACGGGCATTGCGGTCGGCATCGCTCGAGAGGTAATCGAGACGTGACTTCGCAATGGCAATCGACTTCTTTACATCCGTAAACGGTTTGCCATGCCCTGGGATTACTAGGGCGACTGAGAGCCCCTCAATGAGTTCTAATGTTTTTGCCACCTCTTCGAAACCGCACTCACCCCAAAGCTCTGGGAAGATCGCTCCAAAGCCCTCTTCCCATAATGCATCGGCTGAAATCAAGATTTGATGCTGCTCTTGATATAGCATGATCGAATGATTGTCATGACCTGGAGCGGAGAGAATTTGCCAACGATAGCAGCCTAATACTATTTCTTCGCCCGGCACAAGCAGGCCTTGATGAGTAAAGCGTGGGCAGTCTTGTCCTAGCTGTTGAAAGCTGAGTAAATTTTCATTCCAATGCCCAACTGCGATAGCCTCAGCTTCTGGTATCCAGATCTCGGGACCAAATTGCTTCGATAAAGCTGCGTTACCACCGCAATGATCAGAATGTAAATGGGTATTTACTATTTTATTGAGGCTAGATAAGCCATGTTGATTCAGCGCATTCGCAAGTAGGTCAACGGTGAGCTGCTGATGTGCGCAATAACCAGTATCTACTAGCGAAATATCTTCATCACCATAGAGCAAAATATTGTTTGCCGACAGCCATCCCCGCTCGAAAATATCAATTCCGGGTGGCAG
>CANISN010000079.1 GCA_947470165.1 Burkholderiaceae bacterium
GTTGTTGGCGGAGTGGACGGGACTCGAACCCGCGACCCCCGGCGTGACAGGCCGGTATTCTAACCAACTGAACTACCACTCCAGTGCTGCAAAAACTTTAGAAACCTTGGCGTCCCCACGGGGATTCGAACCCCGGTACTCACCGTGAAAGGGTGATGTCCTAGGCCTCTAGACGATGGGGACCTGGACTACAACATACTGCTATTTTAAATGCTTGGTGGAGATAAGCGGGATCGAACCGCTGACCTCTTGCATGCCATGCAAGCGCTCTCCCAGCTGAGCTATACCCCCGTAATCTCACTAAATAACTACAAGACACTCAAAACAATCCAAGATTTTATCCTATTTTTGTGCGGCCGCGCAAATTCTTGTTTAGACGACCTTGGAGAGCCGTTGAACAGCCTCATCCTTACCTAAAACAACTAAGACAGAATCTATGGCGGGTGTCTGAGTTGTAGCAAATAAGGCATAGCGAACGGGCATGGCTAAGGCTGGCATTTTGATCTGATGCTTTGCCAGTACTTCTTTAAACGCTGCACTATAAGCCGCTTTGGTATGCTCAGCATTGTTGATGGTCGCAATTAAATCTTGCAAGGCTGGAATGATTTCTGGAGGAATATTTGCAGCGATTTGTTCTGCACTGTGAGTAGGTGCGGGCAAGTAAAAAAGCTTGGCACCTTCTGCAATTTCAATCAAGGTATTGGCACGATCTTTAAATAGAGCAACTACCTCAACAAAGTTAGGACCATGCTCTGTATCGATACCTAGTTCATGGGCAAACGGTTTAGTTACTTCAGCTAAAACTGTAGGGTCGGCATTCTGAATATACTGATGGTTAAGCCAAAGCAATTTTTCAGGATTATGCTGTGCCGGCGATCTACCGAGGCTATCGAGATCAAACCAACTTACAAATTGCTCTTTAGTAAAGATCTCAGCATCACCATGTGACCAACCTAGTCTTGCTAGGTAATTCAAGATTGCTTCAGGCAGGTACCCTGCTTTTTGGTAATCGCGCACACTCATTGCGCCATTACGCTTACTCATCTTTTCACCCGAGTCATTGAGGACAGTTGGTAAATGGGCATATACCGGAGGTGTGCCACCAAGTGCCTGCATGATATTAATTTGGCGAGGCGTGTTATTGACGTGATCGTCGCCACGAATAACGTGGGTGATGTTCATATCAAGATCATCAACAACTACACAAAAGTTATACGTTGGCGTGCCATCAGGACGCGCAATCACTAAGTCATCTAGCTCATCATTACTGATTTCAATTTGACCTTTTACTGCATCTTGCCAAATAACGGAGCCACCAAGCGGATTCTTAAACCGAATTACGGGTAGAGCCGCTGCAGGTACTGCTGGTAGTGTTTTGCCTGGCTCAGGTCGCCATTGGCCGTTATAACGAGGCTTTTCTTTATTGACCATCTGTTGATCGCGCAACTTATTGAGTTCTTCTTCACTCATATAGCAGGGGTAGGCTAGACCGGCATCCAGCATTTGTTTGACGACTTCGCGATAACGGTCTATGCGTTGCATTTGGTAGATGGGCCCTTCATCCAAGTCCAAGCCAAGCCAAGCCATTCCTTCGATAATCACATCTACCGCCTCTTGAGAAGAGCGCTCAACATCGGTATCTTCAATTCTTAAAATGAAATCGCCCTGGTTATGGCGGGCAAAAGCCCATGGATACAAAGCACTGCGGAGGTTGCCTAGGTGAATAAAGCCCGTTGGACTAGGGGCGAAACGTGTACGTATATGCATAAATAAGATTATCTCAGGTCAGCTTTGAATTTTGCCAATTTGCACTCCAATGCGCAAAAACATGGATACTTTCGCTTATGAATGAATTACTCGTATTTATGTGTGATGGCGCCCCAGTCCGCGGGGAGATTGTTTCCATTAGTAGCGCTTGGCAGGCCGTTTTAGAACGCCGCAACGATCCCCCTGTAGTCAGGCAAATACTGGGTGACTTTGTCGGTGCTGCTACCCTTTTAAGTGCCAGCCTTAAATTTGATGGAACTTTGATTATTCAAGCCCAAAGTAAGGGCCCCATTCAGTTGCTTGTAGTTGAATGTAAGTCTGACCTCACTATGCGGGCAACAGTAAAGCTATCCGTAGATGCATCTGCAATTGACCCCAATGCCACCCTTAGTCAATTATTGGATGCAGACAATACCGGCCGCCTTGTGATTACTCTGGACCCGTCAGATCGCCAAGCAGGTCAAGCCCCATACCAAGGCATCGTAGCCCTCCAAGAACATCGTGGCACAGTAATGAAGCCTGTTACTAGCGCGGCTGAAGCCATTGCTCTATACATGCAAAATTCCGAACAACTTGATACTCGGATTTGGCTGGCGTCAAATGAAACCCATGTCGGTGGACTACTATTGCAACGATTACCGGATTCTGGCGGGCATGCCCATCTTGACCCGCAACTAGCTGCAGAAGGTTGGAGCAGAATTCAGACGCTGGGTGAAACTATTACCAATGAAGAGTTGTTGACCCTTCCGCCCCAAACTATCTTGCGCCGACTTTTTTTAGAAGAGTCTGCCGAAAATGGAGTTCGCAGCTTTCCTGCTCGCCCCATTCATTTCTCATGTCGTTGCTCACGCGCTAAGGTTGCTGATGTTCTGAGGATGCTTGGTGAAGAGGAAGTAGAAAGTATTCTTGCTGAGCAAGGAACGGTACAAACCGAATGTGATTTCTGCTCTAAAGCCTACAGCTTTGATGCGGTTGATTGCAGGCAGGTATTTAAAACCGATCTACTGACAGATGCTACTAGACCGCCATCGAGTGGGCACTAAATAGTCGTCATTACTGCTTGGTAGTTACTGCTGATTTATCAGAAGGCAAAATCTGGACAAAGTACTCACCTTCTTTAATCATCCCGTGCTCAACGCGGGCACGCTCTTCAATTGCACGCGTGCCCTCTTTTAGATCTTTGACATCACCGGTTAACTTAGCATTACGCAAGTTGAGGAGACTGTTCTTGGCTTGCTGTAACTCGAGTTGTTTTTCCAGCTCATAGACTTTGAGCCATCCACCCTTACCCAACCACAGTGGGTACTGTATTGCGATGAGCAACAACAGCATGGAGTAGATGACGATACGCATAGGCGGTAGCTTTGCTGTCTATTAACGTTTTAAGTTATAAAAAACAGACTTTCCTGGATACGTAGCTACATCACCCAAATCTTCTTCAATCCGCAGTAATTGGTTGTACTTCGCAATCCGATCGGAGCGAGATAAAGAACCTGTTTTAATTTGACCTGCGTTGGTGCCAACTGCAATATCAGCAATGGTACTGTCTTCTGTTTCGCCGGAGCGATGAGAAATCACCGCAGTGTAGTTAGCACGCTTAGCCATCTCAATTGCAGCAAAAGTTTCAGTCAGGGTGCCAATTTGATTAATCTTAATCAGGATGGAGTTTGCAATGCCCTTCTCAATTCCTTCTTTGAGGATACGCGTATTAGTTACAAATAAATCATCACCTACAAGCTGGATTTTCTTGCCTAATTTTTGAGTGATATCAGCCCATCCGTCCCAGTCACTCTCGTGCATACCATCTTCAATCGATACGATGGGGAATTGATCGGCTAAATTACCGAGATAGTCTGAGAATTCGCTAGAGGTGAGTTGCAGACCTTCACCTGACAAGTGATATTTATCGTCTTTATAGAACTCACTAGCAGCGCAATCCAAGGCTAATAAGACATCTTCACCAGCTTGGTAGCCAGCACCCTCAATCGCCTTCATGATGGTCTGCAAGCACTCTTGATTACTCTTGAAATTAGGGGCAAAGCCACCTTCATCGCCAACAGTTGTTGGCATTCCCTGGGCACCGAGGATTTTCTTTAACTCATGGAAGATTTCCGCGCCACAACGCAATGCTTCGCGAAAGCTCTGGGCACCCACTGGCATTACCATAAATTCTTGAATATCTAAGCTGTTATTAGCGTGAGCACCACCGTTCACGATATTCATCATCGGAACCGGTAACTGCATACCGCCAGAGCCGCCAAAATAACGATACAAAGGCAGACCCGCTTCTTCAGCAGCAGCGCGGGCTACAGCCATAGAAACAGCCAATGTTGCATTAGCGCCTAAACGGGCTTTGTTGTGTGTTCCATCTAACTCAATCAAGGTGTGGTCAAGGAAAGCTTGTTCGCTTGCATCGAGACCTAGGATAGTCTCTGCGATTTCAATATTGATATTCTCAACCGCTTTGAGTACACCCTTACCTAAGTAGCGCTCTTGATCACCATCACGCAATTCAATCGCTTCACGTGAACCAGTAGACGCACCAGAAGGCACCGCTGCACGACCCATCACACCGGACTCCAATAAAACATCGCACTCAACCGTAGGGTTTCCACGTGAATCTAAAATTTCTCTACCGATGATGTCAACAATAGCGCTCATGCACTTTTCCTAAATAAGAATGAACTACTGATAATAAAAAATGATAGTTATTTAAAACTATCTTCTAAGAATGAACCTGATTTTTTTACTACAGAATCGATTGATACTAAAGATTCAAGTAGCTCTTTCATGCGATTGAGCGGCACTGCGTTTGGACCATCAGAAAGCGCTTTGGCAGGATCTGGATGGGTCTCCATAAATAAGCCACTAATGCCTACTGCAACAGCAGCGCGAGCCAGGACAGGAACAAACTCACGTTGCCCACCGCTAGCAGTCCCTTGTCCACCAGGTAGCTGGACAGAATGCGTTGCATCAAAGACAACCGGTGCATTTGCTTCACGCAAAATTGACAAGCTACGCATATCTGAAACTAAATTGTTATAACCAAATGAAGCGCCACGCTCACAAACCATAAATTGATCGGGGAGATTGACTTCAGCAGCTGCAGCTCGGGCCTTATCAATGACATTGAGCATTTCATGAGGTGACAAGAATTGCCCTTTTTTAAAATTTACAGGCTTACCGCTTTGAGCGCAAGCTCTAATAAAGTCTGTCTGTCTACATAAAAAGGCTGGTGTCTGCAACACATCCACCACTTTAGATACAGGCTCGATCTCGCTAATATCATGAATGTCAGTTAATACCGGCACACCAATTTCACGTTTTACACGAGCCAAGATCTCAAGTCCCTTTTCCATTCCAAGCCCTCTAAACGAGGTTCCTGATGAGCGGTTGGCTTTATCAAAAGAAGATTTATAGACGAATGGAATACCGAGTGCACTAGTAATTTGCTTGAGTTCGCCAGCAATATCTAATGCTGACTGTTCTGATTCAATCACACATGGACCTGCTATCAAAAAGAAACGGTGCTTTAATCCAACATCGAAACCACATAACTTAAATGAGCTCATCAAATCTCCTTAAGCAGCTTGCGCAGTATTAGCATCTTGATGAATTAAAGATGCATTAATAAACGCAGAGAACAAAGGATGACCATCACGTGGGGTCGAGGTGAATTCTGGATGGAACTGCACACCAAAGAACCAAGGATGTATTGATTTAGGTAATTCCATCATTTCTGGTAAAGACTCATTGGGTGTTCTAGCAGAAATAATGAGGCCAGACTTCTCAAGACGGGGCACATAAATATTATTCACTTCATAGCGATGACGGTGACGCTCATTGACTTCGGCGCCATAGATTTCATGAGCTAAGGTACCTGTTTTTACAGGACAACGTTGTGAACCTAGACGCATCGTGCCGCCAAGATCCGATTCATTACTACGTTTTTCAATACGACCTTCACGATCAACCCACTCTGTAATGAGCGCAACAACTGGGTTCTCGGTCTCGGGGTCAAACTCAGTGCTGTTTGCCTTCTCAATATTGGCAACATGACGAGCAAATTCGATCACTGCCAATTGCATACCTAAGCAGATACCTAAGTAAGGAATACTGTTTTCTCGGGCATAACGAATGGCAGCAATTTTGCCTTCAGTCCCTCGCTTACCGAAGCCGCCTGGAACGAGAATGGCATCTAGATTCTGCAGGCACTCGATGCCATCTTTTTCAATCACTTCAGAATCAATGTAGTTGATATTTACCCGGGTGTGATTATGAATACCTGCATGACTTAAGGCTTCAATTAAAGACTTATAAGATTCAGTAAGCTCAACATACTTACCGACCATCCCAATAGTCACTTCATGCTGCGGGTTCGCCAACTCGTAAACTAAATTTGCCCAGACAGATAGATCTGCAGGCTTTGCTTGAATATCTAATTCACGACAAATTAAATCATCCATCCCTTGCGCTTGAAGCATTTCAGGAATCTTGTAGATGGTGTCAACATCCCATACTGAGATAACGGCCTCTTCACGTACGTTAGAGAAGAGAGATATCTTGGCACGCTCATCTTCTGGAATGGGGCGATCAGCACGACACAATAAAACTGTTGGCATGATGCCGATCTCGCGTAACTTTTGCACGGAGTGCTGAGTCGGCTTAGTCTTAAGCTCACCAGCACTTGCAATATAGGGCACCAAAGTGAGGTGTATAAAGGCGCAACTGTGTTTCGGTAGGCGAATACTCATTTGACGAGCTGCCTCAAGGAATGGAAGGGATTCGATATCACCCACAGTCCCTCCAATTTCACAAATCGCAATATCGGCCTTGCCATCATGGCTTGCTTTAGCACCACGCTCTACAAATGCCTGAATCTCATTAGTGATGTGCGGGATGACTTGAACCGTTTTACCAAGATACTCACCACGACGCTCTTTACTAATCACAGACTCATAAATTTGACCCGTAGTGAAGTTATTACTCTTACGCATTTTGGCTGAGACAAAGCGCTCGTAGTGACCAAGATCAAGGTCGGTTTCTGCGCCATCTTCTGTCACAAAGACTTCGCCATGCTGAAGGGGGCTCATTGTCCCCGGGTCAACATTGATATAAGGGTCTAATTTTAGGAGGGTGACTTTCAGGCCGCGGGATTCAAGAATCGCGGCAAGCGAGGCAGCTGCGATTCCTTTCCCTAAAGAAGAAACCACACCACCAGTGACAAAAACGTATTTGGTCATCGCTTAAGCTCTGTTGGAAAAAGTAATTATAACGATAGCCCCGCTTCCAGCATAATTTCCTTATCCGCTCAATTACA
>CANISN010000080.1 GCA_947470165.1 Burkholderiaceae bacterium
GATGTTCCATTGTTCTCTCGCTTCCAGATTGAACATCAAATTGAAACTGCGTACTCACGTACTGTGCCATTGCCATCTGGCGGCGCTATTGTGATCGACCACACTGAAGCTTTGGTTTCAGTGGACGTCAACTCTGCACGGGCAACCCGTGGCTCTGATATTGAAGAGACTGCAACTCGCACTAACTTAGAGGCTGCCGATGAAATTGCTCGTCAAGCACGTTTACGTGACTTGGGTGGCCTCATCGTCATCGACTTCATTGATATGGAATCTAGTAAGGCACAGAAGGATGTTGAGAATCGCTTACGTGATGCTCTACGTCATGATCGTGCTCGTGTTCAGATGGGCAAGATCTCCAAGTTTGGCTTGATGGAAATGTCACGCCAGCGCTTGCGACCTGCCCTGTCTGAAGGTAGTCACGTAACCTGCCCACGTTGTAACGGCACAGGCCATATCCGTGATACGGAATCCTCTGCATTGCAAGTCTTGCGCATCATCCAAGAAGAAGCCATGAAGGAAAACACTGCAGCTATTCATACACAAGTACCAGTCGAAGTGGCTGCTTTCTTGTTGAATGAGAAACGCGCTGAAGTGATCAAGATTGAGACCCGTTTCAAGGTCAACGTCTTGATGATCCCCAATAAGCATTTAGAAACGCCGCATTATAAGCTTGAGCGTTTACGTCATGACGACCCCCGTCTTGATGATCAAAAAGCGAGTTACGTGATGGCTGAAGAGGCTGCCCGTGAACTCGAGACTGATACTGCTGTTAGCCGTAAAGATGCAGAAGTTAAAGTGCGTCCAGAGGCTGCTGTAAAAGGCATCACACCAAATGCACCAGCGCCAATAAGCCAACCACGTCCTGCACGTGTTGAAAAAGCGACTACTGAAACTGCCAGCGCTGGTGGATTCTTTGGATTTATTAAAGGCCTCTTTTCTTCATCACCAGCAGTAGAAGTAAAGCCTGCTCCAAGCGCGCCCCGTGGTCGTAACCAAGGCCGCAATGGTGATCGTAATAATCGCAACGGCAATCGTGGTCGCCGTGGTGAACGTAACGATCGAGGTGAACGTCCAGCAGAAGGTGTGACAACGAGTGTGGATGGTGCAAGTGCTCCGCGCGAAGCAGGCTCGGGTAGAGGTCGCCAAGATGGTCGTAACCGCAACGGTAATCGCAATCAGAATAATCCAAAGCCAGAAAATCAAGCTGCAGTAACTCCAGCTACTGAGGCTGCTGTTAGCACAGATGCTACTCCCGGTTTAGATGGCGAAGAGCGTCGTGGTCGTGGTCGCAATCGTCGTGGTCGCGGTCGTAGTCAACGTGGTGAGCGCACTGAGTCTAATGGTGAAACAGCAATTGCTTCTGCAGGATTATCTGCTAGCCCATTCTCTGGTCCGCCTGTAGGAATGGCTGGAGCATCAGCTTCCATGCCAATTCAGAAGATTGCGCAAAGCTTTGGGAACACTGTAAGAGCTCCGCGCGAGCCAAGAGAGCCTAGGGAGCAGCGTGTGCCACGTCAAAGTAATCGTCCCGCTAGTGTTGCTTCAGTAGCTGCACCAGCTCCAGCGATGGAAGTGATCGCAAAGCCAATGCCTGAACTTCCTAAGGTTGCCTTCCAAGCGCTAGAAGAAAAGCCGCTACACAGCGTTGTTCAGTCTGCAGGTATGGTCTGGGTTGCAACAGACTCTAGTAAACATCAAGATGCACAGTCACAAATTAAAGCGGAGCCGGAAATTGTTCCTATGGGCAGAACTCCTAAGGAAGCAGTCAACCTGCAAAATGGTCCAATGGTTCTAGTTGAAACTGGCGGCCAAGAAAAAACGGTTTAAAGTAATTTCTCCAAACTGCTATCTATCCCAAAAAGATATTTAGCAGTTTGGCAGAAACACCGTTTCACAGCCATAATGTGCCATGGTTGAAAAAGTAATCCCCATTCGTTTAGATGAAGGCAAAGGTCAAGTGCCGCCCATACCAGAGCAGCTGCTTGCCGCCAATGTTTTAAATAAAGATACTCGTGGGCGCCCTCTGCGTGATTTACGAATCTCCGTCACCGACCGATGTAACTTTCGCTGCACCTATTGCATGCCTAAGGAAATCTTCGATAAGAACTATCCTTACCTCTCTCATAATGAACTGCTCAGCTTTGAAGAGATCACTCGATTAACCACCATCTTCGCTTCACTAGGTGTTGAAAAAATCCGTCTCACTGGTGGCGAGCCTTTGCTTCGCAAAAATCTAGAAGTGCTTATTAAGATGCTTGCAAAAATTAAATCCACAGCAGGCGAACCCCTCGACTTAACGCTCACAACCAACGGTAGCATTTTGCGCAAAAAAGCGGCTGCATTAAAAGCAGCAGGCTTACATCGACTCACGATTAGTCTTGATGGCCTCAATGACGCCATCTTCAAGCAAATGAATGATGTGGACTTTCCGGTAACGGATGTACTTGATGGTATCGCTGCAGCCCAGGAGTCTGGCTTTACAAATCTTAAAGTTAATATGGTTGTTAAGAAGGGTACAAACGACCAAGAGATTATTGCGATGGCCAAGCATTTCAAAGGTAGTGGTATCACTCTTCGCTTTATCGAATTCATGGATGTTGGTAGCTCCAATGGCTGGGATATGTCAGAAGTTCTCCCTTCAAAAGAAGTGGCCTCTAGAATTAATGAGGTCTTTCCAATAGAACCTATCGAGGCCAACTATCCTGGTGAGGTTGCTCAGCGCTGGCGCTATGTCGATGGCTCGGGCGAGATTGGCTTTATTTCCAGCGTTACCCAAACCTTCTGTCATGAGTGCACACGTGCGCGTATTTCTACTGACGGACAACTCTATCTTTGCTTATTCGCAAACGAAGGTTTTGATTTCAAAACATTGTTACGCTCAGGTAAAAGTGATTTAGAAATTGCCAACGCCATCATGACAACCTGGTCTAGACGTAATGATCACTACTCAGAAATTCGGGGATCAAACACCATCGACCCCAAGGGAATCCGAAAAGTTGAAATGTCTTATATTGGCGGCTAATGATTACCTCTCAACAAATTACAGGCCTGATTTTGGCAGGTGGCCGTGCCCAAAGAATGGGTGGTATCGATAAAGGATTAATTCCTTTTCATGGCAAGCCTCTCATCGAGTCTGCTATTGATCGCCTCAAACCTCAAGTCAGCACTATCCTCATTAATGCTAACCGCAGCATCACGAAGTATTCAATCTACGGCTATCCAGTACTCTTAGATGAAACTCCAGACTTCTCCGGCCCCCTAGCTGGTTTTTCAGTAGGGCTCAAGCACTGCGAAACACCTTACCTACTAACATCACCTTGTGACTCCCCTTTATTGCCAAGCAATCTTGCCGAAAAAATGGGATGCGAACTTGAAGACAATCATTTGGAACTCGTCTTTGCATCTTCCAAAGAGGATGACGGAAAAATTTGGTCGCAACCGGTTTTCTGCCTAATGCGAAGTGATCTGCAAGACTCCTTGAGAGCTTTCTTAAGTAAAGGTGATTTGAAAATTGATCGCTGGTTTAAAGAACTGAGATCAGGTACCGTGGTATTTGAAAATGCTCAAGCATTTGCGAATGTGAATACTCCCGAAGAGCTGGCTGCCTTAGAGAAAGTATCTTAATGACAGACCTAAATCATCTCTCTCCTAATAGCCCCATCTTACTCACCGCATCTTTGCATGTTGATGAGGCTCGTAAGGCAATTGCAAGTCTAGTGACTGATCTACTTCAAGAATCTCGCAGTATGAATAATGCGAGTGATGTTGAGTCCGTGAGCTTAGATCAAGCAATCAACCGTATCCTTGCAGAGGATTTACTCTCGCCTATCGATGTTCCTGCTGCAGATAACTCGGCAATGGATGGCTTTGCTTTTAACGGCGACTACTTAGATGGCAGCGATAATATCGTCATCCTCAAGGTGCTTGGCACTGCTTATGCTGGTAATCCTTTCATAGGTAGTATCGATATGGGTGAATGCGTCAAGATTATGACTGGCGCCCTCATGCCTCATGGCTGTGACACTGTCATCCCGCAAGAATTTACCGAATCAGTAGATGGATCCTCTGTAGGCTTTAAAAAAAATCAAGTAAAGCGCGGAGAAAACCGACGCTTACGCAGTGAAGACTTACAAAGTGGCAAAGCAGCGATTAAGGCCGGATGCTTATTGCGCCCTTCCGATCTTGGTCTTGCCGCCTCCTTAGGAATTGCAACACTTCAAGTCCACCGTAAACTGAAGGTAGCCATTTTGTCCTCAGGTGATGAATTACGCCCCCTCGGTCAAGCCTTGGATGCGGGCAGTATTTATGACAGTAATCGCTACAGCCTCACTGGGCTTCTCAATCGTCTCAATTTAGAGATCATTGATTGCGGAATTGTGCGCGATGATCCCGCCTCTCTCAAAGCGGCATTTATAGATGCCGCCTCTAAGGCAGATGTTCTTATCTCCTCTGGAGGGGTCTCTGTTGGTGAAGCAGACTTTACTAAGCAAATCATGCAAGAGCTTGGTGATGTGGGTTTTTGGAAAATTGCCATGCGCCCAGGGCGTCCCATGGCCTTTGGAATACTGAAGTCAGTAAATGACTCCGGTCGCAAAGCCCTCTTCTTTGGCCTGCCCGGCAACCCAGTAGCAGTGATGGTGACTTTCTATCAATTTGTACGCTCTGCTTTACTACAACTGAATGGCGCAAGCCAAACCGAAGCTCCGCTGACCCAAGCAGTTGCTGAGGAAGCAATTCGGAAGAAGCCAGGTCGCACAGAGTTTCAACGAGCTATTTTAGGGCGTGGGGCCGATGGAAAGCCCACAGTCAAACTTACTGGCAGTCAAGGTGCCGGCATTCTGCGATCAATGAGTGAGGCAAATTGCTTTGTCATTTTGTCTCACGACCAAGGTAATGTTGCTGCTGGAGACTGGGTAGATGTGGCACTTTTCAACGGACTGCTTTAAAATCGCCTCATGAAACTCACCAAAAAAGAAATTGCCTTCGTAGACCCAATGCATACTGCCAAAACTCTAGTTTTGGTTTATCTCTGCTTCTCTGTTCCAATTGTGTTGTTGGCCTTGTTTGTGGCTTTCATTCGTGATGGTGCTATTCCTGGATTTACCGTACTTTCTGCATTAATCCTCAACGCCTTACTTGGTTTTGCATTGCTTTGGATTGCCTGCAAAGTTTACAACTGGGTAGCCGGTAAATTTGGCGGGATTGAACTTGCCCTCAGAGAGCTCCCAGAAGAAATCGAAGCCGACTAAATTTTTAGTCGACTTCGCTTCATCACATTAAGTACTGAACACTTCAGCATTAATTAAACTTGGTGGTCTCTTGCCATCGAGTGCCGCTCGTAGATTTTCTACTGCAAGATCGACCATCGCTCTACGCGTTTTTTCTGAAGCACTTGCAATGTGTGGAGCTAAAACGATATTGCTGCACTTCAGTAACTCTGGATGAACTTGAGGTTCACCTTCGAAAACATCTAAGCCCGCAGCAAAGATCTTGCCAGCTTGCAATGCTTTTGCCAAAGCGCCATCATCCACAATTCCACCACGAGCAATGTTAATGAGGGTTGCAGTGGGCTTCATCAGGGCGATTTCTGGCGCTCCAATAGTGTGATGATTTTGCGCGGTATAAGGCAAGACCAATACAACATGATCCGCGGTACGGAGTAAATCTTCTTTAGAGACGTAAGTTGCTCCGCAAGCTTTTTCATCCTCCGGAGATAGGCGGCTACGATTGTGGTAAATCACCTTCATACCAAAACCGAACGCGCGCTTTGCAATGCCTTGGCCAATTCGGCCCATTCCAATAATGCCAATAGTGCTGTGATGTAAATCCATACCTAGTGGGTTGTGAACAATAGACCATTTATCCCATTGACCATTTCTGATCCAATGCTCAGATTCTGTAATACGCCTTGCGGTTGCCATCAACAAAGCAAAGCCAAAATCAGCGGTAGTATCAGTGAGTACATCAGGAGTATTCGTGGCCATCACCCCAGCTGAGCTCATCGCAGGGACATCAAAATTGTTATAGCCAACAGAAATATTTGCTGCTATTTTTAAATCTTTTGCATTGAGCAAAGCACTTGCATCTATTCGCTCGCTACCAGTGACTAATGCGCCGACTACGCTTGATAGTTCTTTTTGTAACTCTGCGGGAGTGAAAACTTGATCAGCCTGATTCGATCGAACCTCAAAGGCTTTCTCTAACTGTGCAAGTTGGTCAGGAAAAATTGCTCTAGTTACTAAAATTTTCGGTTTATTACTCATTGATATCCTTTTTCAATCTAATCGTGCACACATTGCTCAATACCTTCATTAAATCAATCTAATAAAGAGAGTCTTAATTTAATGCAACGCAACATAAAAATTATCATTATTTCTATCGTTTTTTAGCTTAAAACCCCTATATTAAGGGGAAACCCGCAATCCAACTTGCAGTAATTTAACTAAACATTGTTTAAGATTATCAACTCAACAAGTTTTTTATGATAACGAATACAGGAGATTTAGATGTCTGAAACTAATAACACTAGTCCACGCCGTAAGTTTCTAAAGGGCGCTGCTGTAGGTACTGCCGGTGCTGCAGCAATGGGTTTCCCAATGATCTCGAGTGCGCAGACTGTAAACATGCGCTTTCAGTCCACTTGGCCAGCCAAAGATATCTTCCACGAATATGCCAATGATTACGCAAACAAAGTAAATGCCATGTCAGGTGGTCGACTGAAGATTGAGGTATTGCCAGCTGGCTCAGTAGTTAAGGCTTTTGACATGTTAGACGCTGTATCTAGCGGAACATTGGACGGTGGTCATGGTGTTTTAGCTTACTGGTATGGTAAAAGTCCAGCATTAGCTCTATGGGGATCAGGCCCAGCCTTTGGTATGGATGCCAACACACTCCTATCATGGAATCAATATGGTGGCGGTCAGCAATTACTCAATGAGA
>CANISN010000081.1 GCA_947470165.1 Burkholderiaceae bacterium
ATCCATACCTCAAGATCGTAAGTCTTGGAACTACCAAAACCCATATCTCCAGTACAGAGCAATACTCTTCTGTAAGGCAGCTCGAGTAACTCCAAAATCTTTTCTGCATGGGAAGTTAACTCTTCGAGTAACTGCATGGATTCTTCTGGCTTTGCAATTTGTACTAGCTCTACTTTTTCAAACTGATGTTGACGAATCATCCCACGAACATCACGGCCATAACTACCTGCTTCAGATCTAAAACATGGTGTATGAGCTACAAATTTGAGTGGCAACTCTTCAGCAGCCGCAATAGTGTCACGTACTAAATTCGTTACCGGCACTTCTGCAGTAGGAATAAGATAAAAGTTTTCTATTTTTGCCTCGCCTGCTCCATCTTCACCGCCCATCTGACGGGGCACCTTAAAGAGGTCCTCTTCAAATTTGGGGAGCTGGCCAGTGCCGCGCATTGATGCGGCATTAACCATCAAGGGCACATAAAGCTCTTCGTAAGCATGCTGACCAGTATGAATATCGAGCATGAATTGTGCCAAGGCACGATGCAATCTAGCGACAGGTCCCTTAAGAACCACAAAGCGTGAGCCACTGATTTTTGCAGCAGATTCAAAATCTAAGCCCAAAGGTGCACCCAAATCCACGTGATCTTTTACGGGAAATGCGAACTCTGGTATCGCGCCCCAGCGCTTCACTTCATGATTATCATTTTCATCCTTACCAAAAGGTACAGAGTCATCCGGAAGATTAGGAATGCCCATCAAGAAATCTGCAATCTCTGCTTGCAAGACTGATAAGCGAGCCGTACCCGACTCCATATCGACGTTAATTTGTGTTGCCTCTGCCATCTCAGCAGTAGCATCCTCACCCTTTCCTTTTTTTATGCCAATGGCTTTAGCCAATTGATTACGCTTGGCTTGTAACTCTTCAGTGCGAGTCTGCAAGGATTTGCGCTCAGACTCTAGGGTATTAAATTTCTCAACATCCAATTCAAATTTACGAGTTGCTAAACGAGCTGCGATAGCTGCGATATCTTTGCGGAGTAATTGGGGATCAATCATATATTGCTCAATTTTTTAAGATTTGTAGGCTCTAGTTTAAGCGCAAGACTTCAGCGCCAGCAGGCGGGGTAAAACTAAAGCGATTAGCAGGCAGATTCAAGTTAAGCTGAATCTTATCAAGGGTTACCAAGACAACACTTCCCAGGCCATCAATCAACTCCAACGCTTTAGGTAGGCCGTTGATCATACCTACTGAAATCTTGGTATAAGGTAGGTCATTGCCATTTTTTGCATTGGGATTTTTCTTTGGGTTCAGAGTTACCCACTTCATACCCAAACGATCTTCACCGTCTACTAAATCAAAATGTTGATCTAGGGAAGTTTCACCAAACAAGATTGCAGCTGGTGTTGTAGCTAAAGCCTGACCAGCGGGTCTGAAAGTCGCTTGATTTAAATCCTTATCCCACAAAATGAGTTGCTTACCATCAGCAATCAGTTTTTGTTCATACGGCTTTTGAGTGTCCCAAATAAATCGTCCTGGACGCTGAAATACAAAACGGCCCTGGGTTTGACGAACGACCTTTAAGCCCTTGTCTTGCGGCTCATTAGCCTTAGGAGCGCGTAACTGTTGTTGCACAAACTCGCCTTCAGCTGTTTTAGAGTTGCGTACAAACTGACGTAACTGCTCCGCACCGCCCTCAACATCAGCAAATACAGTACCCGAGAATAAAAGTGGCGTAAGACTTAATGAGACTGTTATGACAAGCCATGAAAATCTTCGCAAGGGGGTCGCCTTATTCAGAAGAACGATGAAGAATTTCACGATTACCGCCATTACCCATTTTGGATACAAGTCCTGCTTTCTCCATGTCCTCTAGTAATCGTGCTGCGCGGTTATAACCGATGCGTAAATGACGCTGTACAAGTGAGATGGATGGGCGTTTATTTTCTAGAACAATAGCAACTGCTTGGTCATATAAAGGATCAGCTTCGCCACCACCATCGCCAGTTAAAGCATCCATATTGGATTCGTCAGCGCCCTCAAGAACGCCATCAATGTAATTGGCTTCGCCCTTCTCTTTAAGCCACTCCACAACGCGATGCACTTCATCATCAGAGACAAAAGCGCCGTGAACACGGACAGGTAAGCCAGTGCCCGGTGCCATGTAGAGCATATCGCCCATACCTAATAGTGCTTCAGCACCCTGTTGATCGAGAATCGTACGGCTATCAATCTTGCTGCTGACCTGAAAAGAAATACGCGTTGGTACGTTCGCTTTAATCAAGCCAGTAATCACATCAACGCTTGGACGTTGGGTTGCTAATACTAAATGGATGCCAGCTGCACGAGCTTTTTGAGCAATACGTGCAATCAACTCTTCAATTTTCTTACCGGAGACCATCATCAAGTCAGCCAACTCATCAATAATGATCACGATGACGGGTGCTTTATAAATTGGCTCAGGATCATCTGGAGTCAAGCTAAATGGATTGGTGAGCTTCTCACCTTTTTCTTCAGCTTCCAATATCTTCTTGTTAAATCCAGCAAGATTACGCACACCAAACTTACTCATGAGTTTGTAGCGACGCTCCATCTCATTGACCGCCCAATTAAGCGCGTTGTAAGCCTGCTTCATATCAGTGACGACTGGGCACAAGAGATGAGGGATCTTGTCGTACATCGCCATCTCTAACATCTTCGGATCAATCATGATTAAGCGTACTTCATCCGGCTTTGCTTTGAAGAGGATGGAAAGAATCATGGCATTGATACCAACAGACTTACCAGCGCCGGTTGTACCCGCAACCAGGCAATGTGGCATCTTTGCTAAATCAGCCACAATCGGACTACCAGAAATATCTTTACCCAAAGAAAGGGTCAAGTTGGAGTGACTGTCGTTATAAACCTGTGAACTCAAAATCTCCGAGAGATAGACCGATTGGCGGGTCGGGTTGGGCAGTTCTAAAGCCATACAAGTCTTACCGGGAATCGTTTCCACCACACGCATACTCACTACACCTAGAGAGCGCGCCAAGTCACGTGAAAGATTCACGATCTGGCTACCCTTCACACCAACTGCAGGATCAATCTCATAGCGAGTAACTACTGGGCCTGGGTAGGCTGCTATCACTTTGACTTCCACATTAAACTCGGCTAACTTGCGTTCAATTAAACGGGAAGTAAATTCCAGTACATCTGCTGAAATCGTTTCTTTCACCTCAGGTACAGCATCGAGCAATGCTAATGGTGGTAACTCTGAGTCCGGAATGTCAACAAACAAAGGTTGCTGTTTCTCACGCTCTACCCGAGCACTTTTCACAACCTCTACTGGAGCGCGCACAATTTGAACAGGCCTAGCAATTTCTACGCGACCACGAAACTCCTCGACAAATTCTTCACGCTCTTCAGCGGCAGCTTCACCTAGCTTACGATCTGCTTCACTATCTCGACGCTCACGCAGTCGGTTAAAAGCAAGCTCTAGGGAGCGACCTACTTTTTCAGCAACATCTAACCAAGAAAAATGAAGGAATAAAGAAAGGCCGGCGCAAAAGGTAAATAACAAAACCAGGGTTGAGCCAGTAAAACCAAGACTCATTTGGAGTGGATCTCCAATCAACTCGCCCAAAATACCCCCAGGAGGCCTTGGAAGATCCCAGTTCAAGGAATGCAGGCGAATAGACTCAAGACCCATACTGCTCAGCAAAGTCAGTCCAAAGCCCAGCCAGCGCGTTAATAAAGAGTCTGGTTTGGCATCTGGGTCTGGAGGTAGCGGAATACTCCACAACTCACGCCAGCCAGTTAAAACGCGACGCCCAAAGAGAACAATCCACCAAAATGCAGAAACACCAAAGATGTAGAGTAATAAATCGGCCAAATAAGCCCCAAAACGACCCCCGAGGTTCTTAGGAGCCTCAAAACTGGCATGTGACCAAGCTGGATCGGCCTTGGAGTAGGTCAGCAAAATAGCCAATAAGCCCAAACAAAGGCCGCAGGAGATAAACCAACGAGCCTCCAGTAGCAGGCGGGGCATCCTACCCTGCCCTTGATTCTCTGGGGGCTGCGGGCTTAAAGGGGTTTTGGACTTCGGGTATGCGGTTCTGGCCATGTTCCACCAATTGTAAACAAGCAATCCTATAATTTGGATATGACTACAAATACCCCAAAACACTCCAAAGTTCTTATTCTCGGTTCAGGCCCTGCAGGCTATACGGCTGCCGTGTATGCAGCACGTGCCAACTTGCACCCAACCCTGGTTACTGGCTTGGCACAAGGCGGTCAATTAATGACCACTACCGATGTAGAAAACTGGCCCGCAGATCCAGATGGCGTCCAAGGCCCAGAGCTGATGGATCGCTTTTTAAAGCATGCTGAGCGTTTTAATACCAACATCATTTTTGATCATATTCATACTGCTGCCTTAACTGAAAAGCCTATCCGACTAGTTGGAGACTCTGGCACCTACACTTGTGATGCTCTCATTATTTCTACAGGTGCATCCGCTCAATACATTGGCTTGCCCAGTGAAGAGGCATTCATGGGTCGAGGTGTTTCTGGATGTGCAACTTGCGATGGATTTTTCTATCGCAATCAAGATGTCTGCGTAGTAGGTGGTGGCAATACCGCAGTGGAAGAGGCACTCTACCTAACCGGTATCGCCAAGAAGGTAACTGTTATTCATCGTCGCGATAAATTCCGCGCAGAGCCCATCCTGAATGACCGCCTCATGGCTAAGGTTGCTGAAGGTAAAGTGGAGCTTAAGCTCAACGCAACCTTAGATGAGGTACTTGGTGATGAAAAAGGAGTTACTGGTGTTCGCATTCAAAAACAGGATGGCAGCACCGAAGATATTTCTGTAACTGGTGCTTTTATTGCAATTGGACATAAACCCAATACCGAGTTATTTATTGGCCAGTTAGATATGGATAACGGCTACATCAAGACGCACTCCGGCTTAGAAGGTAATGCAACTGCAACCAATATCCCAGGCGTATTTGCTGCCGGCGATGTACAAGATCATATTTACCGTCAAGCCATTACTAGTGCTGGCACAGGCTGTATGGCAGCGCTAGATGCACAGCGTTACTTAGAGACGTTGGCTTAATAAGAATTACATTGACAGATTAAGAGATCAACAGATCCACGAAAAATGCCTAGCATTGCTAGGCATTTTTATTAAGGGCGTATATATAAAACTCTAAATACTAAGCGCCAGTAATGCAACCTCAGGCGCTCTATCTAAGATCTTCAACAAAGCTTTAGCTGCTCCCGTAGGACATCGCTTGCCCTGCTCCCAGTTTCGGATGGTTTCCAGAGAGACTTCAATTCGCTTGGAGAACTCTTGTTGAGACAAACCAATTCTCTCGCGAACACCCTTTGCATATTTAGCAGCATCCAACATGGCTTCTGCGTCATCCTGCTGTTGGTGCAATTTAATTAATCGCTCTGATGTCGCATCTAATAATTTTTTATCTACAAATCCTTTGGGGAAGCTACTGGGATCGTTTAGATCCACGCTTACTCGAATGATTTTCTTCATAACGCCTCGCCTCCCTTCGATTTGCCCGCCTAGCTGAAATGATCCTAATTGCTGCCAGCCTCTTTGTATAAATCACTACAAATACTTTTTCATGCAACAAACCTAATACCCGATATCGCTCTTCCCCATAATCCCAGCGCTGATCTCTTTCTATCAACAAATTCGGATCTACGAAAACTGATATTACATATGTGAAATCAAAATTTCGAGAGATCTGGCATAAGTCACTTTTAGCCATATCCCATTCAAAATCCATTCACCTCATTGTAGGTCAATGAACTACCCTTTGGCAAGACCTACCCAATAAAAATGCCTAGCATTGCTAGGCATTTTTATTCTTGCGTTTTACTCTTCAAAATTGCTAGCGGCTCACCACTGGTAAAAGCGGCACGATCAACAGTGCCACGATGTTAATAATCTTGATGAGAGGGTTTACTGCAGGACCAGCAGTGTCTTTGTAGGGGTCACCGACAGTATCACCGGTAACTGCAGCCTTGTGGGCCTCAGAACCTTTGCCACCGAAATGACCTTCTTCAATATATTTCTTGGCGTTATCCCAAGCGCCGCCACCGGTGCACATAGATATGGCGACAAACAAGCCCGTCACAATCGTACCCATCAGCAAACCACCTAAAGCAGCGGGTCCCAGCAAGAGACCTACTGCGATAGGAGCCACCACCGGTAAAAGTGAAGGAACAATCATTTCTTTGATCGCGGCTGAGGTCAGCATATCTACTGCTTTACCGTACTCAGGTTTTGCAGTGCCCTCCATAATTCCTGGGATCTCACGGAACTGACGGCGGACTTCCTCAACTACCGCACCAGCACAACGTCCGACTGCTTCCATTGCCATTGCACCAAACAAATATGGAATCATGCCGCCAATAAAGAGGCCAATGATTACCATATGGTCTGAGAGATCAAATGACACTTGCTGACCAATAGCCTCCAACGCATGGGTGTAATCTGCAAAGAGAACTAGAGCAGCAAGACCTGCTGAACCAATCGCATATCCCTTGGTTACCGCCTTAGTCGTATTGCCTACTGCATCCAATGGATCTGTAATGTCACGAACGGATTGCGGCATGCCAGCCATAGACAGCATCGCAGTCGCTGCAATCGCGATGCCATAAATACCGGCTAACCAGTAAGCGGCATAAATAGCGGCACAAACAAACAGTACTGGATAAGCAGTCGATTTCATCGAAATGCCTAAGCCTGCAATGATATTAGTACCGTGACCTTTGGTAGAGGCCTCAGCAATATGTTGTACTGGTTTAAATTGAGTACCCGTGTAGTACTCGGTAATCCAGACTAAGCCGGCAGTTAGCAGTAAACCAACTACAGTGGAGCCAAACAAACGCCACTGACTTCCTGGGATACCC
>CANISN010000082.1 GCA_947470165.1 Burkholderiaceae bacterium
AGACTTCACCTGATTGCATGGTGGAGAGAGCTTTCTTGGTACGCAAAATGGGGAGCGGACAATTCATACCAATAGCATCTACCTCGAGATTAAATTCAATAGCATTGCTCATTTAGTTGCCACCCAATCTTTGACGCTGGCTAAAGCCACTCCCAACTTACTCGGATCGGTGCCACCAGCCATTGCCATCTCAGGCTTACCACCACCTTTACCACCAACCTGTTGCGCAACAAAGTTCACTAGCTCACCTGCTTTTACTTTCGAAGTAGCATCGGTAGTGACACCAGCGATCAAACTCACTTTATCGCCCTGTACTGAGGCAAGAACAATAGCAGCCGTTTTCAACTTCGCTTTTAGGGCATCCATAGTCTCGCGCAATACTTGTGCATCTGCCCCATCTAAGCGAGCTGCCAACACTTTGAGGCCATTGACATCAACGGCTTGCGTTGCCAACTCATCACCTTGGCTAGCAGCAAACTTGGAGTTCACTTTGTCCAACTCACGTTCAGCCTGACGCAGACTTTCTTGTAGTTGGGCAACACGATTGACCAAATCTCCAGGATGGGTTTTTAGAATCGCAGCCGCTTCATTCATCTTGTCTTCTAAACCCTGCAAGAAGTTCAATGCATTTCTACCAGTAACCGCTTCAACACGGCGAATACCTGCAGCAACACCGCCTTCAGAAATAATCTTCAAGCTACCGATATCGCCAGTGCGACCTACGTGAGTCCCACCACAGAGCTCTTTAGAGCTCCCGATTTCGAGTACGCGAACTTCATCGCCATATTTTTCGCCGAAGAGCATCATAGCGCCCGTCTTTTGCGCATCATCTAAAGACATGACTTTTCCAGAAGTGGCTGTATTGTCCAAGATCTCGGCATTCACAATATCTTCCACGCGACGAATCTCAGCTGCAGTAATTGGGACATTGTGAGTAAAGTCAAAGCGGGTTTTACTAGCATCAACCAGTGAGCCTTTTTGCTGAACATGGTCACCTAAAACTTCACGCAATGCTTTATGCAAAATGTGAGTTGCACTATGGTTGCGCATGGTTTCAGTTCTTTGCTGAGTATCTACTAAGGCATTAAGTACATTGCCCACTCTAAGCTCGCCTTCGTGAACTTCGCCTTGATGGCCAAATACATCCGCCTGAATCTTGAAAGTATCCTCAACAGTAAAACGAACTGACTCATTACGTAACTCACCCTTGTCACCAACCTGTCCACCTGACTCAGCATAAAAGGGCGTGTTATCCAGCACGATCACTGCAGCATCGCCAGCCTTCACAGACTGCACAGCAGAGCCGTCAATATAAAGTGCAGTGACCTTAGCGCCCTCATGTTTCATGGTGTCGTAGCCATGAAATTGCGTTGGCTTGCCGGAGTATTCCAGACCTTGAGCGACTTTGAACTTACCAGCCGCCCTTGCTTGATCGCGTTGCTTTTGCATCGCTAATTCAAAACCTTGAGCATCAACCGTAACATCACGCTCACGACAAACGTCAGCAGTTAGATCTAATGGAAATCCAAAGGTATCGTGCAAACGGAAAGCTGTTTCACCATCAACCATCTTGGCGCCTCCTGCAAGTGCACCCTCCAAAATCTCCATGCCGTTAGCAATTGTCTGAAAGAAGCGCTCTTCTTCCTGCTTAATCACGTCGCTTACTTTATCTTTCGCTGCTTGCAACTCTGGGTAAGCAAGACCCATCTCTTTTACCAGCGCTGGCACGAGTTGGTAGAAGAATGGTTTGCGCGCACCCAATTTATAGCCATGGCGAATCGCACGACGTGCAATACGACGCAGCACATAACCACGACCCGCATTACCCGGAATCACGCCATCCACCACAATAAAACTACATGCACGAATATGGTCAGCAATCACCTTAAGTGATGGGCTAGTGGGATCGCAATTCTCACCCCCGGCAGCATCAACAGCATCTTTGGCTGCTTTAAGCAAATGAACAAAGAGATCGATCTCATAGTTGGAATGCACGTGCTGCAATACTGCCGCAATACGCTCAAGGCCCATACCGGTATCCACGCTAGGCTTAGGCAGTGGATGCATATTTCCCGCTTCATCGCGATTGAACTGCATGAAGACGTTATTCCAAATTTCAATGTAGCGATCGCCATCTTCATCAGGACTACCTGGAGGACCGCCCGCAAGATGAGGGCCATGGTCATAAAAGATTTCGGTGCAGGGACCGCATGGCCCTGTATCGCCCATCATCCAGAAATTATCTGAAGCATAGCGAGCGCCTTTATTGTCACCAATGCGAATAATGCGTTCGGTAGGTATACCAATTTGTTTATTCCAAATCTCGTAAGCCTCATCATCTTCCGCATAAACCGTGACAAGCAATTTATCTTCTGGGAGCTTAAAGACGTCCGTCAATAATTCCCAAGCAAACGCAATGGCATCTCTCTTAAAGTAGTCCCCAAATGAGAAATTACCCAGCATCTCGAAGAAGGTGTGATGACGTGCTGTGTAGCCGACGTTATCCAGGTCATTGTGTTTGCCGCCAGCCCGAATACATTTCTGAGCTGTCGTAGCTCGGTTGTATGGGCGCTTATCAAAGCCCAAAAAAACATCCTTAAATTGGTTCATCCCCGCATTGGTAAATAGCAGGGTTGGATCATCTCCAGGCACTACTGGGCTGGATGGGACAATTTGATGGCCTTTTTGGGCAAAGTAATCCAGGTATGCCTGGCGAATTTGGGAGACTTTCATGAGAATAATTATCGCATTGGCACTTGTAAGGGGGCAAACCCTAAGTAAAGCACCCCAATCGTGCCTTACAATCCCCTAACATTAATAAATAGATCGGCATTTAAGTCGATATATAAGGAGCTCAACTTGAAAATTCGCAATCAACGGGATTTTGGCGCAGGAATCATGTACATGGTTATTGGCCTATTTTTCGCCATCGTGGCAAGGCAGTACTCAATGGGTACCGCAGCCAAAATGGGTCCAGGCTACTTCCCCTTCTATTTAGGACTCCTGATGACCCTTTTGGGTCTTCTGGTACTCGTAAAATCCTTTGGCGCTAAAGCAGCAATTGAGTCAATTCCCAAATTTAACTGGAAGATTATGGGGCAAATTACGGGCGCCATAGTCCTTTACGGCCTTCTGCTTCCAAGAATGGGGTTTTTGGTTGCGATAGTGGTTCTGGTATTTTTAGCGGCAGGCGCAAGTAAAGAATTTACCTGGAAAGGTACTGCCATTAATGCGGCCTTTCTGGTGACTTTTACTTATTCAGTATTTGTTGTGGGTCTCAAGCTTCAGTTCCCACTTCTGCCTGTATTCCTACAACAATAACGAACCGGGACTCAGAAAAATGGAATTATTTAATAATTTAGCCCTCGGTTTTGATACCGCCTTCACTCTACAAAACCTCCTTTACTGCTTAATTGGCTGTGTTTTGGGCACCTTAATCGGCGTCTTGCCAGGCCTTGGCCCCATCGCAACGATTGCGATGTTGCTACCAGCAACCTATGCATTGCCCCCAATCGCCGCTTTGATTATGTTGGCCGGCATTTATTACGGCTCACAGTACGGCGGCTCAACAACTGCAATTTTGCTCAATATTCCAGGAGAAACGTCCTCGGTGGTGACGGCGATCGATGGCTACCAAATGGCCAGAAATGGTCGAGCAGGTGTTGCCCTATTTACCGCTGGTATGGGTTCATTCTTTGCTGGCTGCGTAGCTACCTTGGTTTTGGCTGCATTTGCTACACCACTTTCACAACTGGCATTTAAGTTTGGTCCCGCAGAATATTTCTCGCTGATGATATTGGGTTTGATTGGTGCTGTAGTGCTAGCCTCGGGTTCTTTAATCAAAGCAATCGGCATGATCATTTTGGGTCTACTGATGGGCTTAATTGGTACCGACGTGAACTCTGGTGTTTCACGCTACGCTTTTGACATTCCAGAGTTGAGCGACGGTATTGGTTTCGTTGCAGTTGCAATGGGTGTATTCGGCTTTGCTGAGATCATGGGTAACCTGGAGAAAACGGGTGATGATGAGGGCTTCTTGAACAAAGTGACCACCATGATCCCAACCAAGCAAGATATCAAGCGGATGATTCCATCGATCTTGCGTGGTACGACTATTGGTTCTATCTTGGGCATTCTGCCAGGTGGTGGTGCTGCATTAGCAGCATTCGGCGCTTACTCCGTTGAGAAGAAATCTTCTAAATACAGTCATGAGTTTGGTAAAGGCGCTATTGAAGGTGTTGCAGGTCCTGAAGCAGCAAATAATGCTGCGGCTCAAACCTCCTTTATCCCATTGCTAACCTTAGGCATCCCACCAAATGCCGTGATGGCTTTGATGGTTGGCGCAATGACAATCCATAACATTCAGCCAGGTCCACAAGTGATGACCAGTAATCCAGCCTTGTTCTGGGGTCTGATCGCTTCTATGTGGATTGGTAACGTGATGTTGATTCTCTTGAACTTGCCGCTGATTGGTATCTGGGTAAAGCTCTTGAAGATTCCATATCGCTTCCTCTACCCAGCGATTCTGGTGTTCTGCTGTATCGGCGTATACACAGTGAATAACACCGTGTTTGACGTATACGTTACTGCTGCTTTCGGCATTATTGGTTATATTTTCTTCAAGCTCGGTTGCGAACCCCCTCCATTACTCCTTGGTTTTGTGCTGGGACCCATGATGGAGGAGAACTTCCGTCGTGCCCTCTTGTTGTCACGTGGTGATTTCACTACCTTCTTAACCCGCCCACTGTCTTTAGGTTTGCTCATTGCAGCAGCCCTCCTGGTGGTGATCGTAGCCTTACCTGCGGTTAAGAAAACCCGTGAAGAGGCTTTCGTAGAAGATTAATTCTTGAATGCTTCCCAAAAATGAGCCCGCAGCAGTTTGCGGGCTTTTTTCTTGATGGATGAAGGTTTTCTCTACAATGAGGCCATGCCCCAAGATAGCAAACACACCAAAACACCTAACGGTACGGTTGCAGAGCCCTCCAATTTTTTACGTCAGATCATTGATCATGACCTAGCAAGTGGCGCATATCAGAATCGCAGTAATAAAGATGGTCAAGCGATTCCCTCGATCATCACGCGTTTTCCGCCAGAGCCAAACGGCTACCTTCATATCGGTCATGCAAAAAGTATCTGTCTCAACTTTGGTTTAGCCGCTGATTACAACAATCAAGCTGGTGGTGCGCGTTGCAATATGCGCTTAGACGACACCAACCCTGCTAAGGAAGATATCGAATACGCAGATAGTATTTTGGATGCAGTGAAATGGCTGGGCTTTGATTGGGGTACGCATCTGTATCACGCAAGCGATTACTTCGATAGCCTCTATGAGTTTGCAGAAATCCTGATTCAGGATGGCAAAGCCTATGTCGATAGTCAAAGTGCTGACGACATTCACACTAATCGCGGTAACTTCGGTCAAGCTGGAAAGAACAGTCCTTATCGTGATCGCACCCCAGATGACAATCTGGCGCTCATTCGTGAGATGCGTAATGGTAAATACAAAGATGGCGAGCATGTTCTGCGCTTGAAGATTGACATGGCGCATCCAAATATTGTGATGCGTGATCCTGTGATCTACCGCATTCGCCATACCGATCATCATCGTACCGGTAGCAAGTGGTGCATCTATCCTTTGTATGACTTCACGCACTGTATTTCAGATGCGCTTGAGAATGTCTCGCACTCTATTTGCACGCTGGAGTTTGAAAATAATCGTCCACTGTATGACTGGATCGTTACTTCATTAGCAGGACTGGGAATCTTCAAAAACCCAGTACCACACCAATACGAATTCGCCCGCCTTAATCTAACCTACACCATCACTAGCAAGCGCAAGCTTCTGCAATTAGTAGAAGACAAGTATGTTGAGGGCTGGGATGATCCGCGGATGCCGACCATCGTAGGTATCCGTCGCAGAGGTTATACGCCAGAAAGTATTCGCCTGTTCTGTGAACGTATTGGTGTTTCTAAAGCAGATAGCTGGATTGATATGAGTACTCTCGATCAAGCCTTGCGAGATGATCTCGAAGCTAAGGCACCCCGCGCAACAGCAGTACTTAAACCACTCAAGCTAGTGATTGAGAGCTTTGATGCTTCTGCAAGCGAGCCTTGCTCTGCGCCACGTCATCCACAACATCCAGAATGGGGTAATCGCGAATTTCATTTCACAAGGGAATTGTGGATTGAAGAAGATGACTTTATGAGAGAGCCTATTAAGGGATTCTTTAGACTCTATCCACCAATTGATGGTCAGTCTGGTAGTCGCGTGCGCCTGCGTCACGGCTTTGTCATCGAATGTACTGGTTTTGAAGTCGATGCTGCTGGCAAAGTGATTCAAGTAAACGCTACTCATTTTGATGATAGCAAGAGTGGTACACCAGGCTCAAACAATTACAAGGTTAAGGGAAATATTCATTGGATAAGCGCAGTAGAGGCCGTGCCTGCACAAGT
Source organism: Burkholderiaceae bacterium (assembly GCA_947470165.1). Classification (GTDB taxonomy): domain Bacteria; phylum Pseudomonadota; class Gammaproteobacteria; order Burkholderiales; family Burkholderiaceae; genus Polynucleobacter. Next base: position 6,454 of record CANISN010000082.1, read on the forward strand.
ACGTCTCTATGACCACTTGTTTAATGACCCACATCCTGACAGTGGTGATAAGAATTTCCTGCAAGCAATCAATCCCAACTCCAAGCAAACCATTACAGCTTATTTAGAGCCTTGCATGAAAGACGCTAAAGCAGAAGATCGCTTTCAGTTTGAGCGGCACGGTTATTTTGTTGCCGACCAAAGCGATTCAAAACCTGGTCAGCCTGTTTTTAACCGTACGGTCGGCCTCAAAGATTCTTGGAAATAGTTTTTAGAAACTCTGCGACGCTGGGATAGCGTAGCGGAGTTTTTAATTCTGAAAGTCGTTTATTTGTTACGCGCCTCGACTCCCGCATAAACGACCACAACATCGGAGAAACGATTTTCTCTAACTCTGTACCCGGCAGTCTTGGAGGTCGATCCAAACCAAAGGCGTCCGCTACTTCATCAAAGTAATCGCCCATCTTGGTTTCACCA
>CANISN010000083.1 GCA_947470165.1 Burkholderiaceae bacterium
ACGAGCCATAAAATTGATGAATGCGTGATCGTTGATGATGTTGTGCCACTGAAAAATATCTACCGAAAGACTCTTGAGCAGTTGATTGCCTAAAGCTGTCTAGTGAATTCATTTACATAAGCCTTATGGACCCTGCGCCCCAGCAATCTCTTACGCTTGATCAATGCATTAATCAAATTGCAGAACTACTAGAGGCGGCAGATTTGCACTACGGTCATGGTGCTATCGATGCCCAGAGTGAGGCTCTGTGGATTACTAGTAAACAACTCGGTTTGAGTCCTACCGATGCGCTTGACCACTTAGAACAAGCCATGAGTGCCCTGCAAGTTAGCAAAGCCTTAGAGATTGCAGACACTCGTATTAGCACCCGCAAACCCTTAGCTTACATTTTAGGTGAGGCTTGGTTAATGGGTGTGCCATTTTTCTCGAGCGAACAAAGCATTGTTCCCCGCTCATGGATTGCTGAGTTAATTGTTGATGGTTCACTGGAGTCCTGGCTTCCTGCTGATGGTAAGGCACTAGATCTTTGCACTGGTAATGGCTCACTAGCAATCTTGTTAGCAATGGCTTGCCCTGATATTCATGTGAGTGCTTGCGATATTAGTTTGCCTGCTTTAGCAGTCGCCTCTCGCAACCTTGATCGTCATGGACTGACTTCACAGATTGAGCTTTTTGAGGGCGATCTCTGGGATGCCTTGCCAGAAGCACATGATGACAATCGCTTTGATCTCATCATTTGTAATCCACCCTACGTCAATGCTCATTCCATGAGTACCCTACCTACCGAATATCATGCAGAGCCTGCACTTGCATTGGCTGGTGGTCATGATGGAATGGACCTCATTCGGAAGATCATTGCTGGTGCATCAGACTATCTATCTGAGCGCGGCGCTATTCTGATTGAGATTGGCAATGAATATGAAAACTTTAAAAAAGCATTTCCGCAGATCCCAGTAGTTTGGATGGAAGTATCTGCTGGCGATGAGCAAGTACTACTCATTCAAGCGGAAGACTTACTTTAAGCAGCCATCTAAAGCTGAGATCGTCAATTTACTCAGAGTTCTGCAGCTGCCGCAATCGCCTGATCGATGCGCTCTACCGGAATGATTCTTAATCCAGTGATCTTTGTCTTAGGCATATTGGCTTTGGGAATAATTGCCACAGTAAAGCCCAGCTTTGCAGCTTCCTTCAAGCGCTCCTGACCGCGTGGGCATGGACGAATTTCTCCAGCTAAACCCACTTCACCAAATACGATTAATTCCTTTGGCAAGGCCTTGTTACGAATTGAGGATTGAATAGCGAGTAGTACTGCTAAGTCTGCTGCCGGTTCTGAAATCTTCACACCACCCACTGCATTTAAGAAAACATCTTGATCAAAGCAAGCAACGCCAGCATGACGATGCAAGACCGCTAAGAGCATCGCTAAACGGGCTTGCTCTAAACCAACCGCTAAGCGGCGTGGGTTCGGAATATGCGCAGTATCTACTAGCGCCTGAATTTCTACCAAGAGTGGGCGACTACCCTCTTGCGTAACCAATACGCAGGCGCCGGGCACCATCTCGGCATGCTGCGATAAGAAAATGGCTGAAGGATTAGCAACACCACGAAGACCTTTTTCGGTCATCGCAAAAACACCTAACTCATTGACCGCACCAAAACGATTTTTAATCGAACGTACTAATCTAAACGAGGAATGGGTATCGCCTTCAAAGTACAATACGGTATCCACAATATGTTCGAGCACACGAGGCCCAGCTAAATGGCCGTCTTTAGTCACGTGACCCACCATTAAGACGCAGATCCCACTTGACTTTGCGGCTCTTGTCAATTGAGCCGCACACTCCCGCACTTGAGCCACGGAGCCTGGTGCAGAACTCAGTACTTCTGAATACAAAGTCTGAATGGAGTCGACTACCAATACCTGCGGCCGCACAGTATCCATAATAGATAAAAGCTTTTCTAGCTGAATCTCAGCCAGTACTTCTAATTGGGGCGCATCTAGTGCAATACGCTTTGCTCGTAATGCAATTTGCGCGGCAGACTCCTCACCACTGCTATAGAGGACATTCATACCCGCTGCACTCATCTCTGCAAGCGCTTGAAGCAAAAGTGTGGATTTACCAATACCAGGATCACCACCTAAGAGGACAACGCCACCTGGCACTAATCCACCGCCCAATACACGATCAAATTCTTCAACACCCGTGCTAAAACGCGGCAGATCTTCGGCACTAATAGCCGATAACTTCTGACGAGGGAGTGATTGTGCTAATCCCTGAAAACGGGTATTCGAGCTAATCTCGGGTAAACCTTCTTCTAAGGTATTCCATGCCTGACAGGAAGGGCACTGCCCTTGCCATTTGGCGGAGCTGCCACCGCAGGACTGACAGATATAAATCGTTTTAATCTTAGCCAATGTATTACCTAATAAATTAGTAAACAAATAAAAATAAATTAATCGAGCTGAGTGCCCGCTTTGTTTTCTTGAGCACGCCTAGGCGCGTCTTTACGACGCTGCTCTAGATCTGCAGCACGAGCAGAGGCCGCCTTTTGCTTTGCCTCAAACTCTTTTTGATTGGCTGCACGCTCAGCCGCTTTTTCAGGAGAGGCGCGTTCGGCAATCTTATTTGCATCACGCTGATCCTTAATGCTGGCGCGCAACTTGCGCTGTACTTCATGCAATTCAACCTCTTGCGTGCGGATGGGATCAATCTCTTTACGGTATTTGGCACGAGAGTCTTTTAGGCAATCATTTACCCAATACTTTTGATAGCACTCAGAGTTGGTTTTATCCCAGCGATATTTAGCCCAATCACGCTGCAACTCGAGATCACGTTCAATCTTATCGAGTTGCTCTAACTGAGCCTCCTCTGCAGGGGTAGAGAGAACTAGACTACTGAAAGAGCACGCCAGCAGGAATGCCCCAAATAAAAGTAGCGGTCGCAAAAAAACAGACTTTCTCAAATCTCAACCTTTGCACCAAGCTCAACCAAACGATTGGTTGGGATCTTAAAGAAGTCGGATGGCTTAGCTGCGTTTTGCATCATCCAACCAAATAACTTCTCTCTCCATATGGCCATTCCAGGGTTTGCTGATGGAACAATCGTGTCGCGAGAAACAAAGAATGAGGTATCCATGACATTGAATTCAATCTTTTCTTGCTTTTGTAACAAGTCTAAGACTTTATTGATATCTGGGGCCTCTTTAAAACCATGTACGGCCCTCACTAAATAAATACCACCCCCAAAGTCCTTCATCGTAATACGCTCGGCATCGCTGACATAAGGTACATCCCAAGTACTTAATTTGACAAAAAAGATACGCTCATGCATCACACGGTTGTGCTTTAAGTTATGCAGCATTGCGATTGGCACAAAATCTACATGAGCCGTCAGAAAGATAGCGGTACCTTCAACGCGATGAGGTGGATGGGCTAACAAGCTATTAACAAAGGCTTGAAGTGGAATAGCGCCTTCTTCTACTTTGGTGCGCAAGAGTTTGCGTCCTCGATACCAAGTAATCAAACAGGTAAAAATGATGAGGCCTAAAAATAAGGGGTACCAACCACCATCTTTAATTTTAATCAAGTTGGCACTCCAAAAAGCAAAATCTAAAGCAAAGAAAATAGTTGTCAATGACAGTACTAAGAAGAGATTCATCTTCCATTCACGATACATGACCACGCCCAATAAAATTGCAGTGATCATCATGGTTGATGTAACTGAAATACCATAGGCTGCTGCCAAGTTCACTGATTCCCTAAACTCAATAATGGTGATAACCACCATGAATAAGAGGGCCCAGTTCACCACCGGAATATAAATCTGTCCTTGCTCAGAGTCAGAGGTATGCATGATGGTCATGCGCGGCATAAAGCCCAGCAAAATCGCCTGACTCACTAAAGAGAACGCGCCAGAGATAACTGCCTGAGATGCAATGACCGTAGCAGCAGTAGCCAAACCCACAACAGGCCATAAGGCCCATTCTGGAACCATTAAATAAAATGGATTTGAGGCAGCCTCTGGATTGGATAGCAATAAAGCGCCTTGGCCCAGATAGTTAATTAAGAGGCTAGGCAAGACGACGATAAGCCACGCATATCGAACTGGATTTCTACCGAAGTGGCCCATATCTAAATAAAGTGCCTCCACCCCAGTAACGACCAAAACTACTGCACCCATCACGATGTATGCAGTAGTTGGATGATCGATTACAAAATTGACTGCGTACATTGGATTGATCGCACCGATAATTTCTGGTGCCGCGCCGATATTAATCAGCCCCAGAACAGCAAGCGTAACAAACCAAGTTAGAGTTACTGGGCCAAATAAATTACCAACGGCAGCAGTGCCATATTTTTGAATCAAGAATAAGCCCACCAAAATCACCAAGGAAATAGGGATGATGAATTTATGCAATGCAGGCGCTGCAATTTCAATTCCCTCAACAGCCGATAAAACAGAAATCGCTGGAGTGATGACGGACTCGCCTAGTAGCATACAAGCGCCCAACATACCTAGAATCATTAAGAAGAAATAGCTTTTTGATTTGCTATCAAACGACCTGAGCGCTAAAGCCATTAAAGATAAAACACCACCTTCACCTTTGTTATCAGCACGCATCACAAATAAAACGTATTTAAAGGTCACTACCAAGATCAAAGACCAGATCATCATAGCGATGACGCCAAATAGTGCCTCTGGAGAAAATGCGATGCCATGCTGCGGATCAAAACACTCTTTGAGGGCATACAAGGGGCTAGTACCAATATCACCGAACACCACACCAATGGCGGCAAGCATCATCGTCGCAAGACCTTTTTTATGGCCATTGTGATCGTCATGCAGATCAACTGGTTTTAACAACGTGGAATTAGAAAACTCAGGGTTGCTAATTGACATTTAAAAGCCCTTGGTGATTGTTGCGTGGCAATATGTTACTCCTTATGCAGGCTGACTCTAAAGTCTTATTTCTTTTAAAAACCCGCTTTTTTAAGCGCCAAATTAAGGAATATCTCGACAGAGGGGGTGAAAAAATGTTAGAATTACAGCTTCAGACGCGGGGTGGAGCAGTCTGGCAGCTCGTCGGGCTCATAACCCGAAGGTCGTAGGTTCAAATCCTGCCCCCGCAACCAAACAGTAGAAGGCTTCTAGGTCATTAAGACTTTGAAGCCTTTTTGCTTTTAATACTAAGAGGTCATGCAAGCTGCCCTGCGTTGGTTTTGAATCATAAAATTGAACACTTAGCGTTCATGCATGGTCCACCACCAGCACCCCAATGGATGCTGGTGGGGTTACACGCTATTCAAATTGTTAAAGAACGGAACGACTTATTTGGCCTTATTGGCAAAATTAATGCATCAAGCTATTGCAAATTGATAAGTTAAAAAACATTAAGTCATTGATTCTTCGGGTAAATCTGCCATTTCGTTTTTTCCAATGACCACCTTAGGAATCTCATGGGGCAACACAATCTCCTCCAAAGACCTTGGTGGACTGACCTTAAGACGGCGCTCGGTAAAAAGCACATGATCAGTTTGGCTTTTGCGCATCCGAAAAAAGCAATCCAGTAGACCTTGGCATGCTCTTCGCTCTTGCAGCATCCGATCGTCAAAGCGCTCGACCTTCTCACTCTCGCGACCCTTTAAAAAGAACCAGACCCCCATCCAGTTGCGGATTTGATCGCGCAGGCTATCAAAGTTGGCTAGGTACCAGCAATGCGCGCCGTACTCCTCGATATAGCCCTCAAGTTTGCGCGGATGATTTTGCCAATGGATATCAAGACCTTGGCGATTGGACATAAAAAGCGGCGGATTAATACTCGACATCCATTGCTCTAGGTAGACAAAAAAATCAGGGTACTGACGCCAGACCATGTTGTAGTTCGCAATCCCTTTGGCATTTGCTACAAGGTGTTCGTACTGCCCATGAAGGCGTTTGTACTCCTGGGCATCTTTACGCGAGACCTTCAAGTTTGGGGTCACTAAAAACCGTGGCGGGTGTTTGGCAAATATCCCTTTGAGACCCAAGAACTCAGCCATAATCGCGGGCGTTAAGGCCTTAAAAACATCATCGCGCTGTAATGCTGCGCGATACTCTTGGCGTTGACCACGCCACATACTGTCAGCAATTTGCTGGGCCAGATTTACTTGTACAGCATCTTCTGGCGCCAAGCTTACTATTACTGATTTAACGTGCCGGCGATACTGCGCATCATCCTCAAAGGGGAGAACTGGGGTTCTAGCAAACATGCCACTCTTTAGCGCATTCATGCTCGACTTGCGTTTACCGGCAATACTCTTAGGCCCGGTTTGCCCTTGATTGCTACTACTCATGATTACTCCTAACGGCTGGTCATAGACTCATAGCCAATATATTGGTCATGCCATAGGCAATGAACCGCCTATGGCGCTAAAGGTAAAGCGCATGCGGGTTCGGCCGCATGGATAAAGCGAAGGATGTTCCGTTATGGCGTAACGGATAGGTACACGTAAGCATGTTTAGGCATCATCTGCATGCAGCCCAATTTTTTACTACGCACTTGTTTGGTTTGGCAGGAACAAGGGATCCTGGGAACTTCTCGTAAACATGTTTGGGATAAACCCAATTTGCTTCTTCGTAAACGCTTGATTTGTTCGGCAGGAACAAGCAACCTGATGTTTGTATAAAACCTAAGGCAGCTTAAGTTTTATTTTGCGTTACCACTCGTGGATAACGACTTGATCACAACTTTGAATTCGTATGCAATTGCGATCTAGGTTTATTGTAATTAATTTTTTTCATTTTGGTAAGTACTTTTTACAAAAATAAGCACTCTGGCTCTCGTCTAAGAAACTTTTTAACGATGCAATATGTATACATCTCTGTAGTAGAGATGTATACATTG
>CANISN010000084.1 GCA_947470165.1 Burkholderiaceae bacterium
GGAACCTCCTGCATCAAAGATACGAGTCTCTCCACCCTTAATACCAACCCGACTCAGCAAAAAGACAGCTACAAAATCAACGCCGTCACGATGCGCTCCCTCTGGTGTTGGTCGCCCAATACCATCAGTTGTATCAATCCGAAATTGATGCGCCTCAACAAACCAAGTAGTTACAGGTTTGACGCCATTAAGCATATGCACCAATCCCAGCAAAAGAGATTGCCAAGCAGAGTTACTCGTTAGCAGAGTTTGTGAGGGCTCAAACCATCGCTCAATACCACCATGCAAGGCGTTGTAGTCGACTGATTGCCAATGCGCGCGATGCGGAGCCATTGTCAGTGCGTCACCCTTAATCTCGTAACTAGCATGACGTCGGAAGCGATAGCGCCCTCCATCCTTTAAATAAGGATCTCTAGGCAAGTCATCCCAGAACTGATTGAGATCTAACAGTTGATTGAGATCTACTCCAGCAATTTTCGCTACATCCTCCGCAGAAAGAATAGCAAAGCCGTCATCTCGCAAGGAGTTATCCAATTCCTTAAGAGGAGTTAAAGGGGGCGACAGAGTAGTCAAGGTCATCTTTTATTTTCTTGTGCTGAAATAAATCACAATTTAATCTAATTGCTCAGTCATTACAAACAGCTGCTTATGCCTCATGATTTCCTCTGTGACAGAGAGTTCAGCCTTCCGCGAACTTCTCCTACATGACTTTTTAAATCATACAGCTCTTTTGCAGATAGAGGGTTATCAATATTTTTGCGATTGAAGTTCATAAAAAATCTGCTTCTTTTTACTATGATGCCCCTAGCTCAAAAATCAGCAATAAGATGAATTTATTCGAATATATTGCAGACCGCCTGCACTCCGATGGGTAAAAAAGATCGAGTTGGGTTAACTAAGGCCTAACTTGATCGATCATTAAGCGGACATTTGTTGCACCCACTTTGATCGTTTGAGACTTAGATATCAAGTCGCCAGCCTCCGGCATCGCCATCCCTGTTTTGGAGATTCGCACCTCTAGCAAGACTTCTGGTAACTGAGATATCAAGGCATTGGGGCTCATTGCTAAGGCATCATTTAAAACAAAACTCATAGGGAATGCAGTTACTGTGGTTTTAAGGACAGCTACTGGCATACGCTCACCCGGCTTACGAGCAATCACCATCAAAGTATCGCCTGACTTGATCCTAGACTTTAATTCGGGGCTAATATCCACTTGACCACTAACGCTTTGATTACTCATCGCTGGTGATTTAACTGGAGCGAGACTTCCTTTACTACGCGCCTCAGCAATAGAGGCAGCAATCGTACGAGCCTCCTCAGACTCTAGCGGTAATTGCTTTGCTAGTTTTTCCCAAGACTGCACTGCTGATTTATAGTTCTGCGCATTAAAGTCTGCAGTTCCAGAAAGCCATAAAGCTAATAGGTTATTAGGATCTAGCGCCAATGCTTTATTAATCAGCTGTAGTGGCTTGCCAGTAAAACTACCATTTGCATTGGCAGCCAATACATCGGCATAGTCCGCTAATAATTGAGGGTCCGCATCCACAAAAGATCCTGCGCGAGCATAGGCTTTTTCAGCATCAAGATTTCGACCCAATATCCGATATGAGCGCGCTAACATAGCCCAACCCTTGAGATTGTCTGGCTCTTTTTCCATCTTGCCAGCAAATTCAGTAACCATTTTTTCAACAGCTTCCTGACTCATCGGCTTTTCATTATTTCTCTCGGCAATCCGGAAGGCATCACCCAGGCTAAAGTAAAGACCTGCTGAAAGCATCACTACGAAGATACAAATTCCAATAATGGTTTTCTTGGGAGAGCCCAAAACTGACAGATCATCCGCCTCATCCGTATCCTGAAAAAGACGCTGACGCATTTCTGCATGAGCCTGCTCATAGCTTGCGCTATCGACAGAGCCTGATAGTCGATCTGCCTCGAGCTTATCTAACTCTTCTTGGTAAATGGCTGCATTCATTTGGCGACGCGAAGTAGCCGAATCTTTCGCAGGAAAAAAGAATGGGCGTAGCAGTAGCACCAAGACTACGATTAATAAGAGAATGGCTGGTATCAAAAAGCTAGTCATGTAGATTTTCTGTTGAACTGGATTTTGCGTCCTTGAGCAAGGCATCAATCCGGCGATTGTCTTCTGCCGATAGCGTAGTGCTAGGCACATTCAGATTTCGACGGCGCAGATAGACCATTAAACCAATAATGCCCCCGAGCAAAATCACAAAGGGGCCTATCCAGAGCAACCAAGTAATAGGCTTAACGGGCGGGCGATACAAAACAAAATCACCATAACGCTCAACCATAAAGCTCCGAATTTGATCGTCAGTCTTACCTTCTTTAATCAAAATCCGAATCTCTCGACGTAAGTCATTCGCTAAATCAGAGCGCGAGCCTGCGAGAGACTCATTCTGACAAACTAGACAACGCATCTCTTCAGAAATTACAACGAGGCGCTGCTCAGTAACTGGATCATCCGCTATCGGTACTGCATCTTTAGCAAAGGTTGGATTTAGCAAAACCATAGTTACTAAAGCAAGGATGAAGGGCGAGAAAATTCTTTTAGGCATTACTTAAGCTCACCCAATAAGGGAAGTATTTTCTGATTCAGAACTGCCATTGTGATCGGGCCAATATGCTTAAACCGAATTACACCAGCCTTATCAATCACATAAGTTTCTGGAACACCATAAACACCATAATCAATCCCCACCCGACCATTGGCATCAAAGGCCGATAAAAGATAAGGATTACCTTGGAGCGCTAGCATAGTCATCGCATCTTCGCGCTTGTCTTTGTAATCCAATCCAATAATAGGTGCTACCTGTAATTTACCTAACTCAACAAGAACAGGATGCTCCTCGCGACAAGCAGCACACCAAGAAGCCCATACATTCAGGATCCAGGGCTGTCCTTTCATACTCTCAGGGGAAAAATTTTTCTTGGGGTCAGCCAATTGAGGTAATTCAAAAGCAGGCGCTTGCTTACCCACCAAAGGGGAGGGTATTTCTTGTGGATCACGATTAAGACCCACTGCCAAAAATCCCACCAGAATGATAAACAATAGAAGCGGAATTAAAAACTTGGCTTTCATGCCGCAGCCTTGCGCAACTTCATGCGGTAGCGCTTATCGGACATTGCTAACACTCCACCCAAACCCATCAATAAACATCCAGCCCAAATCCAATCGACAAAAGGCTTGTAATAGACCCTCACGGCCCACGCCTTATCATCCAATTCTTCGCCCAAAGAAACATAAATATCTCGAGTAAGGCCAACGTTAATTGCTGCTTCTGTCATCGGCATCGTAGAAGAGAAATAGCTACGCTTTTCTGGGTACATGGTGGCTTCTAAAGTCCCATTACGACTTAGCAAAAATGTACCTTGCATCGCCTTGTAGTTTGGGCCAGGGACTGCGCTGACACCTTGTAACTGAATCTGATAACCCCCAACGGTCACACTTTCACCGGCGAGCATGCGCACATCTTTTTCTTCTTGATAGGCGCCCACCATAGTCACACCAATCACGAATACCGTTATTCCAAAATGCGCGCATTGCATACCCATGAAAGAACGTGTTGCATTACCGATTTTTGCTTGGCGGATGATTTGCATGACCCCAGAAGCAATCACCCAGAAAGCCAATAAGAAACCAAGGCTACTAAGCCAAGTAAATTCTCCCATTACAAATGGAATCGAAGCGGCAGCAATTACCGCAACCAATGCTGCGATCCATAAGCGCTTGATAACAGCCAACAAGTCTGAGTTTTTCCAGCTAGTCCAAGGTCCAATACCCATTAATACCAATAGAGGAACCATGATGGGTACAAAGACACTATTGAAGTAAGGGGGCCCTACTGAGATCTTTCCAAGATGCAATGCATCAATCAACAAGGGATAAAGCGTACCTAGCAAGACTGAGGCGGCTGATACCACTAAAAATACATTGCCAAGCAAAATAAAGGTTTCACGGGAAGTTAAGCTGAACTTACCGCCAAGCGTACTTTTGGGAGCACGCCAAGCATAGAGGACTAGAGATGAACCCACTACCAATACTAAGAAAATCAAAATGAAGATTCCGCGCTTAGGGTCGGTAGCAAAAGCATGAACCGAAGTGAGTACTCCAGAGCGAACTAAGAATGTCCCTAGAAGTGAAAGTGAAAACGCAGTAATCGCCAATAAAACGGTCCAACTCTTAAAGCCACCACGCTTCTCGGTCACTGCTAAGGAATGAAGTAAGGCAGTGCCAACTAACCAAGGTATGAAGGATGCATTCTCAACGGGATCCCAGAACCACCAACCGCCCCAACCCAATTCGTAATAAGCCCACCAAGACCCCAACGCAATACCGAGAGTCAGAAATACCCACGCTGCTGTTGTCCAGGGACGCGACCAGCGCGCCCATGCAGCATCTAATCGACCGGATAATAAAGAAGCAATCGCAAATGCAAAGGCTACTGAGAAGCCCACATAGCCCATGTATAACATTGGTGGATGAAATACCAGGCCAGGATCTTGTAACAGGGGATTTAAAGAGCGACCATCTTGCGCAGCTGGCAACAGTCTTTCAAAAGGATTCGAGGTCAGTAGAACAAATAATAAAAGACCTGTGAGCACTAAACCCAAGACACCAATCACACGCGCTACCATGAACTCATCCAGAGACTTGGAGAGTTGCGCAACTAAAAATGTCCAAGTGGATAACAAGAAAACCCATAGCAATAAGGAGCCTTCATGACCACCCCACACCGCACCTAAGCGATAAATCAGCGGCATCTGAGAGTTGGAGTGCTCAGCAACATAAAGGACGGAAAAATCATTGGTATAGAAACTCCACCCCAAGTTAAAGAAAGCAATTGCTAGTAACAGGAAAACAGATTGGGCTGCTGGTCTAGCTAATAGAATCCATTCACGCCGCCCTTGGTGAGCGCCAAGCAATGGCAGCACACCCTGAATGATGGCGACACATAAAGCCAGAATTAATGCATAGTGTCCAAACTCAGGAATCATTATTTACTTCCATTCTTTTGAGCCTGCTCTAAAGCATGCTTGGCCTCTGGTGGCATATAGTTTTCATCATGTTTCGCCAGAACTTCACTAGCAATAAATTGACCTTTTGGGTCAAGGCGACCTTGAATCACAGCGCCCTTACCCTCTTTAAACAAATCTGGAAGAATGCCCGTGTAAGCAACGGGAATATCTTTCACCATATCGGTAATCACAAAATGTACCGTTAAGCCATCACGCTTAATTGAGCCATCCTTAACCATGCCCCCAATGCGAAAGGCCTGGCCACTAGGCGACTTCCCAGCAGCAACGTCACTAGGGGTGACATATAAGGCGATGTTACTATTTAGCGCATTCAAGATTAGCACTACGGCTAAACCAACGGCAATGAGTGCGCCAACAATTATCGCAATTCGCTTCTGCCTTGGTTTCACTGTTGACCCTTATGATCAAACTGCTCTGCCATGACTTCGCGTTGCAGTCTATGCACAATCGCTTTATGACGTGCTCGAACGGTTAAGGGCTCAATCAAAAACACCAATGCACACATCCCAAAGCTGCACCAGACATAGAGGGCATAACCCCCCATTTCAAAAAATTCTGCAGGACTATTCCACATCAACACTTAACCTCATTTAGTTGCTTAACCCAATCAGTATGAGCCTCACGCTCCAAAATGATGGCGCGCACACGCATTAACCCTACTGCGATTGAGTACATCCACAAGCATAAAGCCATTAACAACATTCCCCAGAGCATGGTCTGAGCCATAGCGGGAGCTTTCGTCAAAGAAACAGATGCGCCTTGATGCAAGGTATTCCACCATTTCACTGAAAAATAAATGATCGGTACATTAACTACGCCAACTAAGGCCAAGATTGCCCCTGCCTTATCGGCGCGGCGAGTATTGTCAATTGAGGCCTGCAAAGCGATAAATCCAAGATATAAGAAGAGGAGGATTAATTCTGAAGTTAAGCGCGCATCCCATACCCACCAAGTGCCCCACATTGGCTTACCCCAAAAAGCACCAGTCCATAGAGAAAGAAAGGTCATCCAAGCCCCTATCGGAGCAAGAGACTGGGCCATCATGGCGGATAGGCGTGCATTAAATATCAAACCTAAGCCCGCCCAAGTAGCCATCACTAGATAGATAAACATGGACATCCAAGAAACTGGGACATGAATAAAAATAATGCGATAACCCTGCCCCTGCACCGCATCTATCGGGGCAACAAAAAATCCAATCCATAAGCCTGCGACTCCAAAAACTATCGCCAGTGCCCAGAACCAAGGGATCATTTTTCCCGCCAAAGGATAAAAAGTGCTCGGGCTCGAGAATTTGAACCAGTTCACTACACGGCTAGAGGATAAATTATTTACATTACTCATTCGATTGCAATCTTGACAGCATTAGCACTAACCCAAGGCACAAATGCTAATGCCAAAATGAATAAAGCGCCCAATAAGGAAAAATGTCCTGTGATATCCAGCCCTACACTGCTAGCGTAAACGGCGCCAGCCCCAAAAATCAGGACGGGGATATAGAGAGGCAAAATTAAGAGACTCATCAATACACTGCCGCCTCTCACCCCTAAAGTTAAGGCCGCTCCAATCGAGCCCAACAATGATAGAACAGGTGTGCCCAGGAGTAGCGCTGCCATCAGCACCTTTAAGGACTGAGCATCCAAATCAAACTGAATGCCGATTACGGGCGCCAGTAAGACCAATGGCAGTCCGCATACCAACCAATGAGCAAGGATCTTACCAAACACAAGAGATGCAAAAGAATTAGGGGATAAAACTAATTGCTCCAGAGTGCCATCAGCATAGTCCGCTGCAAACATCCGCTGCAGCCCTAGCAAAGTCGA
>CANISN010000085.1 GCA_947470165.1 Burkholderiaceae bacterium
AGCAGCAGGACGAATCGCTGCAGATTACTACTGTATGGATGGAACTATTCCACGTAGACATATTGCGACTTTGCTAAAGCGTATTCAAGGTATGGAAAAAAAATATGGTTTAGGTTGCTTGAATGTTTTCCATGCGGGTGATGGCAATATGCATCCTCTGATCATGTTTAATGGTGCCGACCAAGATGAGTGGCATCGCGCTGAAGAATTTGGTACTGAGATTTTAGAAGCTTGTGTTGAACTTGGCGGAACAATTACTGGTGAGCACGGTGTTGGCATCGAAAAAATTAATTCAATGTGTGTTCAGTTTGGTGAAGGTGAACGAGAATCTTTCTGGGGTGTTAAAAAGGCCTTTGATCCAGAGCGACTACTCAATCCTGATAAAGCCATTCCAACTTTAAGTCGTTGTGCTGAGTATGGCCGTATGCGCATTAGTGGAGGTAACTTACCGCATCCAGAGTTGGAGCGTTTTTAATGGGCGCCTCGAATTCCAGATCCAGCATGAATATGCATATAGATTTATTTCGAGAACAAATTCTTACAGCAGCCAAAAACAAAACATCTTTATCTATCGAGGGGGGTGGTACGAAGTCCTGGTATGGCAATACCCCAAATACATTCTCCAAACTAGATACTCGTGCTTACTCAGGTATCTTGGAATATCAACCTGAAGAGCTCGTAATTACTGCTTGCGCTGGAACACCTTTAAAAGAAATTGAAGCAGTCCTCGCAGAAAAGAATCAAATACTTGCTTTCGAGCCGCCTCACTTTGGTGAACATGCCACTTTTGGCGGTGCCATTGCAGCCGGCCTAGCTGGTCCAAATCGTATTAGCGTTGGCAACTTGCGGGATTTTGTTTTGGGTGCGCGCATTCTTGATGGCAAAGGCCAAAATTTATCTTTTGGCGGACAAGTGATGAAAAACGTAGCCGGCTATGATGTATCTCGCCTAATGCCAGGCTCAATGGGCACACTAGCGCTCTTGCTAGAGGCCTCTGTAAAGGTATTACCAAAACCGGCTGCGACCACAACACTTCGCTGTCAGATCTCCCAAGAAAAAGCATTACGCATCTTAAACGAATGGGCTGGTCAACCGCTACCACTATCAGCCAGCTGCTGGATTGGCAATGTAAGCGGAGATGGTCAGCTCACTATTCGTCTAGCAGGTGCAGCGGCGGCAATCAAAGCGGCAATTCCCTTCATGTGCTCCCTAGTCAATGCAAGTGAAGTAGAGCCTCAATCTGCAGAAGTGTTTTGGAATAATTTACGTGAGCATCAACTGTCATCACTTGAAAATATTGCTGCCGATCAAACTCTTTATCGCCTATCTCTCCCTGCGGCATGCGGGCCCCTCACCATCCCTGGTACAAGTAATGAAATAGTTTTGGAATGGCACGGTCAGCAGCGCTGGATTAAAGCTGCTGGTGATGAGGATACATTTACTTTAATGAAACAACTCGCAAGTAGCCATGGCGGACATGCAACTCGCTTTAAGCAAGGAATGAATGTCAATCCCGTATTCCAACGCTTTACGTTACTGAGCGAACAGGTCTACTCTAAAGCACTTGAAGCAGTACAAGAACGCCTCAGATCTGCATTCGATCCAGCCGGTGTATTCGCTACCAAACGTCTTCCATAAATCTTTCTATGCAAACTCAACTCGCCCCTCAATTCGCCAATACTCCTGAAGGTGTGGAGGCAGCTCGAATTTTGGGCAAATGTGTTCACTGCGGTTTTTGTACTGCTACCTGTCCAACCTATCAAATCTTAGGTGATGAGCTTGATGGCCCGCGCGGTCGTATCTATCTCATCAAGCAAATGGCTGAAGGTCAAGCGCCGACTGAAAAGACACGACTCCATTTAGATCGCTGCCTCACCTGCCGTAATTGCGAAAGCACCTGCCCTAGCGGTGTGCAATACGGCAAATTGATCGATATTGGTCGTAAATGGGCAGAAGAAAATACTCCTGAGCGCCCCCTGACTGAACGTCTCACTCGTTGGGCCCTCAAAGAGGGATTAACTAGCCCTAAGCTATTTAATTCAGCAATGGCTTTAGGTCGCCTGGTGCGGCCATTGATGCCAAGCGGCATTAAACGCAAGATTCCGCAACAGAAGAGTAAGGCGTTAGATAGCTCCACTGATCCTTATGCAAGACCAGCAACCGCACATGCACGAAAAATGCTTATTCTGGAAGGCTGTGTTCAACCTGGTATGTTGCCAAATATCAATTCTGCAACTGCAAGAGTTTTAGACGCATTGAAGATTCAGTTGATTAGCGCACCCAATGCGACTTGCTGTGGTGCATTGCGCCACCACTTGAATGATCAATCTGGCGGCCTAGAAAATGCCAAGCAAAATATTGATGCTTGGTGGCCACTCCTTAATCAAGGTGTCGAAGCCATTGTGATGACGGCGTCTGGTTGTGGTGTCATGGTCAAAGACTACGGCCATCTTTTTGAAAATGATCCGCAATACGCTGCTAAAGCCAATACGATCTCAGGACTTACTAAAGATATTTCAGAAATACTACCAACACTTCAAAGTGAACTCCTTACTTTAGTAGGGGCAGATCCCAAGCCGGGTGTGGTCTATCACCCGCCGTGCACCCTACAGCATGGTCAACAAATTCGCGGAAAAGTAGAGGGTCTCTTAAGCGGCATTGGTATTGGCGTCCGCCTCTGTGCTGATAGTCATCTCTGCTGCGGCTCTGCAGGCACATACTCCGTAACCCAACCCGAGTTATCTAAGCAATTGCGCAAAAATAAATTGGATCACCTTCAAACTGCTTGTGAAGAATCTGGCGCCCAAGTAATTGTCTCTGGGAATATCGGCTGCATTACACACCTTCAGCAAGTTAACATGCCAGTCTTGCATTGGATTGAGATCATAGATCAGCTGATTACCCAACAAAGTTTGACAAAATAATGAGTCAAGTTACCACTAACCTGATGATGGTAAAGCAAAGGCTTGAGTTAGCTGCGCTAGCAGCAAAGCGTGAGCCAGAGGATATTCAACTACTCGCGGTCAGCAAAGCCTTCCCCTCTAGAGCGATTGAAGAGGCAATGCATGCTGGGCAAACTACTTTTGGTGAGAATTATGTCCAAGAAGGTGTTGAGAAAATTCAGCAGCTCGTCAAATTACGTCCCTGGCTTCAATGGCATTTCATTGGCCCACTCCAAAGCAATAAGACACGAGAGGTAGCAGAGCATTTTGATTGGGTCCACAGCATTGATCGACTCAAAATTGCAGAACGTCTCTCCAGTCAGCGTGGTGAGTTTCCTGACTTGGGTGAACTTCAGGTTTGCGTCCAAATAAATGTTAGCGCAGAAGAGAGTAAAAGCGGTATCTCGCTTGAAGAAGTAGAGGTACTTTGCGATGCAATCGCTCAATTACCCAATCTTGCTCTTCGCGGACTCATGGCTATCCCAGCACCAAGTGATGACGTAAACCAACAGCGTCGAGCCTTTGCTGCCGTGCGGGAGTGCTTTGTCGGAATTAAGGCGAAACATAGCAATGATGTTGGATATGATTTCTTTGATACCCTATCAATGGGAATGTCTGATGATATGGAGGCTGCAATAGCAGAAGGCAGCACCATGGTTCGCATAGGAAGTGCCATTTTTGGGAAGCGCGATAAGATAAAAGCATGAGCACACAACAAATCCATCAGAATTCCCACATTACCTTTATTGGTGGTGGCAATATGGGTCGCGCCTTAATTAGCGGATTACTAGCAAACGGCTTTGAAGCTAATCAACTTTCTGTAGTTGAAGCGAACGCCAGTACTGGCTTGCAACTACACCATGATTTTGGCGTTCAGATTATTGGTGCTTTAGAGCAGATTGCTTTTGACTTTTCCAAGAATAATGTTGTGGTTATGGCCATTAAACCCCAAGACTTTAATGTCGTAGCCAAGTCTCTGAACACCAAACTTAAACACGCAACAGCGCCTGGCCCATTGATTCTGAGCATTGCTGCTGGTATTCGTCTCAAAGATATGAGTCGCTGGCTTGATCACGCACGCTGCGTTCGTGCCATGCCTAATACCCCGGCCCTTATTGGAAAAGGTATTACCGGGCTATTCGCCGATACTGCGGTCAACGATTCTGATCGTGCCCTTGCGGAAACGATTTGTAATGCCGTTGGCCAAGCAGTCTGGGTCAAAGAAGAAAAACTCATGGATGTAGTGACGGCCGTTTCTGGTAGCGGACCTGCGTACGTATTTGCTTTCCTAGAAGCGATGCAAACGAGTGGTGAAAAGCTCGGACTTGATTCAATCACTGCCCGCAAATTAGCATATGCCACTCTAGAAGGCGCAACTCAACTAGCTCATAACTCGGATGAGCATGTAGGTATATTACGAGAACGAGTGACCTCAAAAGGCGGAACTACTGCCGCAGCCCTAGAAATGCTCAAGCAACTCGATTGGCATGGCGCACTTGAAAAAGCCATTGATGCTGCTAGCCAACGTGGCAAAGCAATGGGTGATGAGTTAGGTAAGAACTAAACCGAGCACTATCCCTAAGAACAAAAAGCCACCCAACCAGTTGTTGTGCCGAAAAGCTTTAAAACAATTATCACGCTGACGGGTTGCGACTAACTTTAAGTGATAGACGGCACAAGCCAGTGCTAAGCACCAACCTACCCAAAAGTAATTACTCAGGTTTGCCAGTTGAGCAACCCATGCCTGACTCAGAAACAGGATGCCATAACTCACGGCAATCGCGAGTACATCAAATCGGCCAAAGGTAATAGCAGAGGTTCGTAAGCCTAAACGCACATCATCATCACGATCGACCATGGCATAGGCAGTATCGTAGGCGATGGCCCAGAAGATGTTACCGATAAATAAAATCCATGCCTCTAGCGGGATGAAGCCGAGAACCGCCGTATAGCCCATGGGAATTCCAAAACCAAAAGCAATGCCCAAAACTGCTTGAGGAATGGCAAAGAAGCGCTTAGTGAAGGGATAAATAATCGCAAGAGCTAAGGCAAAGAAAGAAAGCTCTTTAGTTAAATCATTTAGGGGCTGAATAAGGAAAAATGCCGCCAGCGCCAAACTGGCAGCTACTGCTAGCGCCTCTTTTCCAGATATCTTGCCACTAGTAATAGGTCGATCTTTAGTTCTTAATACATGGCGATCAAAATCTTGATCTGCATAATCATTCATAGCGCAACCGGCGCTTCGCATGAGAAATGTTCCAAGGATAAAAATAATGAGGAGATACCCCTCAGGAAAACCGCTGCTTGCTAGCCAGAGAGCCCATAAGGTTGGCCATAATAATAAGAGCGTGCCGATCGGCTTATCCAGGCGAATCAAATAGGCATAAGCAATAAAACGATTGCGCATTAGATGAAAAGGCTTTTTATAGTCATAGGGCAATTATCAAGCCTTTAGAAATTCTGTGCGGGACCCTAGCCAACGCTCCAGATGTCTTTCCACAAGGTCGCCATGCTCAGCCAGTAAACGCTCTGCCGCTACTTGTGCCAATTCAATCAACCAAGCATCTCGCTGAAGATCAACAAAACGCAACATCGCATCACCGGATTGCTTAGCTCCCAATAGCTCACCAGGACCACGCAGTGATAAATCCCGCTCTGCAATCACAAATCCATCAGAGGTCTCTCGCAAAGTTTGCAGCCGCTCTTTAGCAGCTAAAGATAAGGGTTCTGCATACATCAAGATACAAACTGAATCAGCAGAACCGCGCCCAACGCGCCCTCTTAACTGATGAATCTGTGCATATCCAAAACGTTCTGCATGCTCAATGACCATCAGAGCTGCATTAGGAACATCTACCCCCACCTCAATCACTGTGGTTGCCACTAGCAGTTGAATCTCATTGGCTTTAAAGGCAGCCATCACGGCAGCCTTCTCTTCGCTTTTTAATCGGCCATGCACTAAACCCACTTTAAAGTTCGGTAAAGCTTGAGTCAGTTGCTCAAAACTTTCAACCGCGGTTTGCAGTTGCAATACTTCAGACTCTTCAATCAAAGGACAAACCCAGTAGGCTTGTAGACCCTTAGCAAGCCAATCATGTAAGCCGCCAATCACCTCATCTCTGCGACCCACCTTTACCACTTTGGTAGTAATCGGTTTGCGCCCAGGTGGTAACTCATCAATAACAGAAACATCTAGGTCAGCGTAGTAGGTCATCGCTAGCGTACGAGGAATCGGAGTAGCTGACATCATGAGTTGATGGCAATAAAATAATTCAGAGCCAACACGTTGCTGAATCTCTAGGCGCTGCCTTACCCCAAATCGATGTTGCTCATCAATCACCGCTAAGCCCAACTTTGCAAAACTGACCTTATCCTGAATGAGAGCATGCGTGCCGATGATGAGTTGCGCATCACCGCTCTCAATGATCTCTTGTGCGAGTCTTTTTTCTTTGGCCTTTAAGCTTCCAGAGAGCCAAGCAATCTTGACGCCGATTGGCTCGAACCACTCCTTCATCTTGAGGTAGTGTTGCTCAGCCAAAATTTCTGTGGGAGCCATGATAGCGGCCTGGTAACCATAGTCCATTGCACGTGCAGCAGCCAGCGCTGCAATCACTGTCTTGCCGCTACCAACATCACCTTGTAGTAAGCGATTCATCGGAAAGCTATTGGATAAATCTTGACCGATCTCTAACCAGACCCGCTCTTGAGCACCTGTCAGCTCGAAAGGCAATACCTTGAGTAGACCCTCCTCAATACTTCCATTTATCTTGCTTAATTTTTGATCACTCACAAAACTAGGGGCTCGTCTTTGCCTGCGAATAGCATGTGCCCGTTTTAAAGAAATTTGCTGGGCAAGTAATTCCTCAAACTGCACACGACGCCAGGCAGGATGGGTGC
>CANISN010000086.1 GCA_947470165.1 Burkholderiaceae bacterium
GCTCTGGGCATTTTCAGCGTGGCATGAAACTAAAAATTTGTCGTAATGGCAAAGAAGTGCGGACTAATAATGCTCTATCTTTCTTATCACAACGACGTGACATCTTAGATGAGGCCTTTCCTGGCGACATTATTGGTCTACCAAACCATGGACTTCTTCGACTGGGTGATACGCTCACCGAAGGAGAACAGTTGCAATTTACAGGATTACCCTTTTTTGCACCAGAAATTTTCCGTATGGTCGAGTCGGCAGACCCATTACGCTCCAAACAACTGCGCACTGGCTTGATGCAGCTTGGTGAAGAGGGGGCAATCCAGGTATTTCGCCCGATGACGGGTGGCACCATGCTACTCGGCGCTTTTGGTCAGTTGCAGTTTGAAGTCGTAAGTCACCGCCTACAAACTGAGTATGGGGCAGAGGTTCGCTTACTTCCTGCTCGCTATAACCTTGCACGCTGGGTAAGCTCAGACGATCCTGTGGCACTAAAAAAATTCATTCAAGAAAATATTCATCGCATGGCTGAAGATGTTGTAGGTGCCTCGGTATTCTTAGCCAGCCATAAGTCAGAATTAGATGTTGCCCAACAACGTTGGGAGTCAATACAATTCCATGCCTTAAGAGAGCACGCTGGCCTGATCTATCAATCCGATTTAGCTGGGTAAATTAGCAAAGGCTTGCCGGCAACCATTTGCAGTCAAACAGCGCAAGCATTCAGACTGAGAATACAGGCCAACAAAATATATTTGGGGTGCTTTATCAATTTTCTCTTATCCAATAAATAGGTTCATTGCTGCCACCAGGATCTAAAAATAAAGTAAAAGCCATCAAATACTGAGTTATTGGGCATTCTTTAATCATGGCGCCTAGCTCACTTAACTGTTATTCTAATCAGTGATCACTATTTTGCGCCCTAGATAGGGGAATCTGCTGAGCAAGCTCAGAGATTCATCATTCCAATAATCTAGGAATTTATATGGCTGTTGGCCAAAATCAAAGAAATAGAAAAAACGACTCCATGCTTACTAAAACTGGTAAAGCCAGATTGGGTCCTCTCAATGTAGCCCAATTAACCAAGTTGCTTGAGTCAAGTACGAAACCTAAATTGAAGGCTAAAATTCAAAGAGCGCTAAGTAAGGCTGGTCCAGTTACAGCATCAATTGCAGCCTGAGCACTAATTAGCAAGCACTAAGCCCCGAAATTATCGGGACTTTTTTCTTAGTAATATGCTTTCTTTATGTAAACCCCTTAATTGTATTGGTGGACTAAGGGTCCCTACTCACTCTGTTTTTTGCTTTATACATAGGTAGTACCAAATGCGATTGATCCTATTGAAACGTTTGTAGTCATGTTAGACAATGTAAAACTCACCCTACTATTGCAATATGACCACAACGAGACTCTGCCTTATTCGCCACGGCGAAACTACTTGGAATGCTGAAAAGCGTCTGCAGGGACACACCAACATTCCACTGAATGCAAAAGGTGAAACTCAAGCACGTCAGATGGCCCAAGCACTTAAAGATACAAGATTTACCTTCGATGTGCTGTATACCAGTGATCTCAAAAGGGCGGTTGATACTGCCGCTGCGCTTGTTCAATTATTTGGGGTAGTTGCCCAAGTTGATAGCAATTTACGAGAACGTCATTTTGGAGCACTACAAGGGTTATCGATCAATGAGGCGCCCCTACTTAGACCTGATATTTGGCAGGCTCATATTACTCGCGCTTTAGATCATGAACTAGAGGGCGGTGAAAGTATTCGGCAATTTGCTTTACGTGTCCAAAAAGTCTTGGATCGGATCGAAGAACAATATTCTGGAAAAACAGTTTTGATGGTTAGCCATGGCGGAACACTCGACATGATGTACCGCATTGCCAGTAATCAAGCCTTAAGTACCCAACGAGTTGCCTCCGTACCAAATGCCTCATTAAATTGGCTCACTCATCGGCTAGATAGTGGCTGGGTAGTCGAGCAATGGGCGGATACCCGCCATCTCAAAGGATCTGCTTTAGAAAATGTTGACCTCTAAATGCGCGTACCCATTACTAAGTAATGGCTATTGGGTCCACCGGCCCATCATCTCTTTGAGCTTTTCTGGGCCCAATTCCGCAAGGTAAAGATACTTGGTAGCTACTGCTTACCGATAAATTTAATGATTTCTGATAGTTGACTAGCATAACGCTATCTACAAATACTAAATCTACGTTCCTATTTTTCAATGCAATCAGCGCCTCAGTAGGAGATGGGTATAGTTTTACCTGCTCTACTGAGTAATATCCCTTGGGCTGCAATACGGTTTTTACATAATCATCAAATACGCTGCCTCTTGGATAGCCGATGGTGTATTTATTTAGCTGTGATAAATCCGTGATCCTAATGTCACGATTTTTTAATCCAATGAGCTGCCAAGTACTGGTGAAATAAGGATTTGAAAAATCCATTACTTCTTTACGCTTATCAGTAATGGATATTGCAGAGAAGGCAACATCTGCCTGCCCACTGCTGACCGCACCCAACATCCCGAGCCAATCGTAAGCAGTTATTTGGAATTTACAGGCTCGTGACTTACAGTAACCCTTAAATATCTCGAGGTCTATACCTGTGTAATTTCCATCTTTCTCAAAAAGCATCGGGGGTACCGCAGGTGATACTGCTACTTTAATTACATTGGACTACTCCACTTTGGAGCAAGCACCAAGCATGACTAGTGTAACTAGTATGGTAAAAATTGGGCGGGTAAGTTTCATGATGTATTTAAGTTAAGTTAAATAAATTAGTTGACCACCTTGATTTCTTTTATGGTATTGCCTTCCGCCAGCAATACAATTTTTGGTGCGTGCTTTGTAATTTCATTTGCACTGACTTGGCCATAAGTACAAATAATTAAATGATCTCCAACATGTGCTTTACGTGCAGCAGCCCCATTTAGCGAGATGATCCCAGAACCACGTTTTGCTTTGATGATGTAGGTTGAAAAACGCTCGCCATTATTTATATTGTAGAGCTCAATCTTTTCAAATTCATGCATATCGGCGGCATCGAGTAAATCCTCGTCTATGCCGCATGAACCCTCGTAATGCAAGTCCGCTTCGGTGACGATTGCCCTGTGAATTTTTCCTAACAACATAATGCGATTCATAGTATTTCCTCAGGATTTAAAAGCCTACTTTTTTATGCATTATTTATAAACTACTTTGCTATTCTCTCAAATTTTTTTGTGATAACACTACCAAAAAAACCCCGAATATACGGGGTTTTCTAAATGTCTAATATCTTTTACTTACTTAGCGTGGCTTTTTGTAGAGTATTTTTTTAAATAACTGATCACCCAAGCTGGATCGCTATCACTCGGAAATATTGGGTAATGAATAGCTTCAATGACGCCATCATTGGCAATGAGGGTGATGCGCTTTAGTAAAGTCATTCCGGCCGTAATAAATGTAGGCAATTGCAGCGCCCGCTGAAATTGATAATCAGCATCGCTGACTACCGGAAACGGCAAATGCAAACGATCCGCCATCTCTTGTTGATAGGCGGTTGATTGCACACTTAGCCCCACTATCTCCACTCCAAGAGACTGCAGCTCTTGGTAGTGATCCCTGAATGAGCAGCTTTGTGGCGTACATCCTCTTGCGCCTGGTATCTGATCCCATCCTTCTGGCAAGGCGACATTCGGCTGGCCGGTCATAGGGTAGCAGTAGATAACTAAGCGACCTTTAATCTCGCCTAAGTTGAGTTCCTTACCTGTGGTTGCACACAAGGAAAGCCTAGGTAAGCGCATACCTGGCAAGTGATTGGCGGCTCCATCATCTTGAGGAATGGGTAAATTAGCTGGAAGCTGATTGAGATTGGCCATGGATTTCACTTTAACTTAAATTCTGCTGACTTACTCGTATGCTTTTTGAATAATGGTTTTTTTAGCGATACTATTACTGCTATGACCTCAAACATAAATGCAAAAATTAGCATATTGTTATAGGCACTTCGAAGCCCGCACTCACCTGAAAACGATCGTCAGTTATGGCTATAGCAAGCTTCAAGTCATAAGGATTGCTTACGCCTTATGCGTTAGTAATACCAAAGGATGCAAAAAGAAAAAAGGGATGCCTCCTCATATCTATAGTTTTAAAGGTTTTATGACACCCTATTTTCGGATGCCATCTAACTTCTCACTTAAAGCCTCTACCGCCTTCGTTAATACAAACAGCTCCCTTTCTTTCATCAAATCAATTTTTTGATGAAGCAACTCTATCTCTAGCTCTGCTTTTACATTCACCTCGAAATCATTACTGGCCTGCTGGCGATCAATTTCTGAAAGTCGATTTTGGCTCATCATAATTGCAGGAGCCGTATATGCCGCCTGAAAAGAAAGCATTAAGTTAAGCAAAATAAATGGATATGGATCCCATGTATTTGTATTATTAAATGCGTTATAGCTAATCCAAATAATAATACATGCGCTCTGAATGATGATGAACTTCCAAGAGCCTACAGTTTTAGCAACAATATCGGAAATCTTCTGACCTGTTGTTAATCCTGGGGCCAAATCCTGAATATGGCTTGAGATCTTGCTGGGAAAGCCTTGCCGATGCCTTCTTCTATGAGTCCTCAGGGCCTCTAGAACTTGTAACTCTTCGGTGGTGGGTGTAAGTGTAGTCATAGTCCCTCGCGTTATATTGCTACTTTACGCTCATCACAAAAGTAATCGCTTACTACCGAGATTGCTGTTTGATATTAGGATTGCTTAGGCACGATTGCTCAAATTGACACCTCAGGTTTCTCGGAGTCAATTTTGATAAGTCGGCAAAAGCATCTCGACCATTTAGGTTGACTTAAGAAGTATTGATACCTCTTTAACCAACATCGTTTTTAGTGATGTTGGTTAAAGCTAGGTTGTTAGGTCTTATTTAATCAGTCCACATGCAATTCTGGGACCAGAATTACCTGCAGGCTGTGATTTGTAATCATCGGGGTCGCGATGAACAACAACAGATTTTCCTAATATTCCAGTAGGGCCACTATTAACTGTAAACCCACTTATTTTTGCCGAATAAACTGCATTGCCATTGGCGTCAGATTTAATATTTGGCATATCTCCAGCATGATTTGAGCCGCTTCCGGGCATACCATGTGACTTTGTATCCGGATTAAAGTGTCCACCTGCACTAGTGGCATCAGCCGCAGAGCAATCGCCTTTTTCATGAACATGAAAACCTTGCTCAGCATTAGGCTTCAAACCAGAAAAGTTTCCAGTTACTAGAACATCATGTCCTTGCCATACAAAATTTACTGTGCCCTTAGCGTTTGATCCTGAACGTGAATCTAAGCTTGCTGATGCTTTTTGTCCAGTACCTTGCTCCATAGACTGGCATGCAACTAAGGATAATGCAGCCAAAGTACCGATTGCTAGTGAAGTATATTTAATCATTGCTGCCACTCCTTTTTTATATTAAGAAAAAACTCGTAAACCATTCTTACATAAGTAATGCTGACTTAAAGAAAAGACTTCATTAATAGCAGTTTTACTAATCTTAGGCTACTTTTTCGACTGGTATTTTTGTATTGCTGCCTTTAGGTCGGTGTATTCTTCGCACCCAAAAGTACATGCCTTATCAAGTCTCGCTAATAGAGCCTCAGCGCCTAGCAGGTCTTTATTAATCAACTTGAGTTTTCCGTAGTACTCAAGAGCCCCACGATGATCTGGATTTATTCTCAATGCAGCTTGATAATATTTTTCAGCCCCGACTAAATCAGGTGGCTGCTTTTTGCGTAGACTATAACCCATCAAGTTGTTCCAGTCGGCTGAACTCGATTCATTTGCACCCTGTATGCTTAATGGCTTGGTCGTACTGATCAGACTTAATGCTCGCCCTAGCTTCTTTCAGCCAGGTCGTGTCTTGTGTCGCAGGAGAAGTATCTGCAGCCTTAGCTAGCTCAAACAAAGAAAGAAGCAATAAAATTGTTAAGGCTATTTTTCTCATATAGGGGAATCTTATTAGCGACACCATATTTATATACCAATTCTCCAAATCATGCTTAAGGCATAGGGATTTAATCTATTGGTGCGATTTCTGCCCCATGCGGTCTTTTATAGCGGTTATAAGACCGCATATATTGCTGTGGTTTTCAATAATCATCTACTCAAAATAATGGGTCATCAAGCTACAAGCATCATTTAAACAAGCTGGATAGGCCTCACTCATTAAGCGGGTCTTTATGAGCTAGCCTTTACCATGCCCTAGCCTCACAGCACTAACAAAAAGAGTAACCACATTTACTTGACGGGCTAATTTTTCTAGAAATGAAGTGGTGTGGGCATATTGATTGAAAAATTTAGCCTAGATGCCGTCTCCCACGCTAGGGACCTGATCAGCCGAAATACCGACTACACCGCCTTTGAGTAATACTCGTTTGATTTTTCGAGCACCGGCAGTATTAGCCTCAATAAAATCCATTTGAGAATGCTGATGAGATTTCAGCATTAATTCATTTAGCCAAAGGTTGCTAGCCGGTCGATACATCACCGTAGCATTCATATGTTGAGCAAAAATTCTGGGGATAATTTCAAATCCAACCTGATAGCGAGAAGAGTCCAAATAAATTGATAACCCCATACCTTTGTGGATGATCTGAAATAATGCTAGGGGAAAAGAGCTTAAGAATGATTGATTTTTACTTTATTAATTAATGACTTCCAATACTTTGCTTAATGAAGTGCCTTCATAGTTCGGCTTTTCACCAATCTCTTCAAATGGATGCCCAAAGCGATTGACCCAAAAGACATCAAAGCCATACCACTTAGCCGCAAGAGCATCCCAA
>CANISN010000087.1 GCA_947470165.1 Burkholderiaceae bacterium
AAGGTACGCTACGTTCACTCTGATATTGATACGGTAGAGCGTGTAGAAATTCTGCGCGATCTGCGCTTAGGTGTATTTGATGTCTTGGTGGGTATTAATTTACTGCGTGAGGGCTTAGATATCCCAGAGGTCTCCCTAGTCGCGATTTTGGATGCAGATAAAGAAGGATTCTTGCGCTCTGAACGGAGCTTAATTCAGACAATTGGAAGGGCAGCTCGAAATGTAAAAGGTAAGGCGATTTTGTATGCTGACCGTGTTACCGATTCCATGAAAAGGGCAATGGGAGAGACTGAGCGTCGCCGCACTAAGCAAATTGCTTTCAATAAGGCGAACGGTATTGAGCCTCGCGGCGTTCAAAAGCGCATTAAAGATATTATTGATGGGGTCTACGACGTTAAAGAGAAGCGTTCGGAGATGCAGGTGGCGCAGGAGCGGGCACGCTATGAGGATATGAGTGAAAAGGATCTGGCAGGCGAAATCAAGCGTTTGGAGAAGCAAATGAACTCCGAAGCCAAGAATCTGGAGTTCGAAAAGGCGGCCGCTACCCGTGATCGATTGACTAAAGTAAAGGAAATGGCCTTTGGGGCTCGCTCTCGAGATGCCGTTTAAAGTGAAGGGTTAATTCCTGAGCAAATTAGTTGGGTATATGGTATAGTTGAGTGGAATGGTCGGGTATTACCCGCCCGACTGTTAGCTGTCCATAATAATCCATTACCAAGGTGACATATGAGACTTACAACTAAAGGCCGTTTTGCAGTAACCGCAATGATCGATTTAGCCCTGCGTGAAACGCACGGGCCTGTAACTTTGGCTGGAATTAGCCAAAGACAGAAGATTTCCCTGTCTTATTTAGAGCAGCTATTCGGCAAACTACGCCGCTTCAACATTGTTGAGAGCACTCGTGGTCCTGGCGGTGGATACACCCTCGCACGTAAGGCTGACGAGATTAGCGTGGCAGACATTATTGTCGCCGTCGATGAACCCTTGGATGCTACTCAATGTGGCGGCAAAGGCAATTGCCATAGCGATGAAGATAGTCATGGTCATTGCATGACTCATGATCTCTGGTCGAGCCTGAATTCGAAGATGGTGGAATATCTCAGCTCTGTTTCCTTACGCGACTTAGTGCAGCAACAAGCAGGTCGCGGCATTGTGTTGCAGGATTTGCGCCCTAAGAAAATCAAAGCTGAAGGTGTGAAAGCTGAAAAGCCAGCATCAGCAGTTGCAACGGTCAAGGAAGTCGCTCCCAAGCGAGCTCTAATTAATTCTGTTTTTAACCTGGCTAAGCAAGGCTAAAGTCAGAGATTCACTCTTTAGTAACGACTCAGCAATTAATCTATAAGTAAAACATGAACGCACCATACGACATTCCTCAACAAGCAATCCCTATGTTTAGTCCTAAACATTTCCCGGTGTATATGGACTACTCATCTACAACGCCAATTGATCCACGTGTAGTGGACAAGATGTTGCCTTACTTGCGTGAGCAGTTTGGTAATGCAGCATCTCGTAGTCATGCTTATGGATGGGCTGCAGAAGAGGCAGTGGAGTGGGCGCGTTCAGAAGTTGCTCAGTTGGTGCATGCCGATCCAAGAGAAATCGTGTTCACCAGTGGTGCAACTGAAAGTATTAATTTAGCAATCAAAGGGGCAGCGCATTTCTATAAAGAGCGTGGTAATCACATCATTACTGTGAAAACTGAACATAAGGCAACTTTAGATACTTGCCGTGAGTTAGAGCGTGAAGGTTTTGAAATCACCTATTTGGATGTATTGCCTGATGGCTTGATTGACTTTGCTCAATTAGATGCGGCGATGAAGCCGGGCACTATTTTGACTTCAGTCATGTATGTTAATAATGAGATTGGCGTTGTACAAGACATTCCAAGTATTGGTGAGCTATGCCGTTCACGCGGAGTAATCTTGCATGTCGACGCTGCACAAGCTACTGGTAAGGTAGAGATCGACTTAGAAAAAACAAAAGTGGATTTAATGAGTTTTTCTGCCCACAAGACTTATGGTCCAAAAGGAATTGGTGCTTTGTTTGTGCGTCGCAAGCCTCGTATTCGTATTGAGGCCCAGATTCATGGTGGCGGTCATGAGCGCGGTATGCGTTCTGGCACATTAGCGGTTCATCAAATTGTTGGCATGGGCGAAGCCTTTCGCATTGCCCGTGTTGAGATGGTTGAAGAGAATACTCGCATTCGTGCTTTGCGCGATCGCTTGTTGTCTGGCTTAAAAGATATTGAAGAAGTTTATGTTAATGGTGATATGGATCAGCGTGTTCCCCATAATCTCAACATCAGTTTTAATTATGTTGAAGGTGAATCAATGTTGATGGCTTTAAAAGATTTAGCAATCTCCTCTGGTTCTGCATGCACCTCAGCCTCATTAGAGCCATCTTATGTATTGCGCGCACTCGGCCGTAATGATGAATTAGCCCATAGCTCGATTCGCTTTACCTTGGGCCGCTTTACCACTGAAGAAGAAGTGGATTTCACGATCAAGTTGGTGAAAGAGAAAATTGCGAAGTTGCGTGAGCTTTCACCATTATGGGAAATGTTTAAGGATGGTATTGACCTCAGTACCATTCAGTGGGCTGCACATTAAATACCCCAATTAATTAATAACAAGAACAGTTAACTAGGAAATACCATGGCATATAGCGACAAAGTAATTGACCATTACGAAAATCCCCGCAACGTCGGCTCTTTTGAAAAGAGTGATGATCATGTCGGTACCGGTATGGTGGGCGCACCTGCTTGCGGCGATGTCATGAAATTACAAATTCGTGTAAATGATCAAGGCGTGATTGAAGATGCCAAGTTCAAGACCTATGGTTGTGGCTCTGCGATTGCATCCTCCTCTTTAGTAACCGAGTGGGTTAAAGGCAAAACTCTGGATCAAGCATTGGAGATTAAGAACTCCTTAATTGCAGAAGAATTAGCACTGCCACCAGTAAAGATCCATTGCTCAATCTTGGCGGAAGATGCTATCAAGGCAGCAGTGGCTGATTACAAAGAAAAGCATCCGGTCCAGTAAAGATAAAGAGGCTTTCATCATGGCAATTACCTTAACTGACAAAGCAGCCAAGCACGTACAGCGTAATTTAGACAAGCGCGGGAAGGGTTTCGGCCTGCGCTTAGGCGTACGCACTACAGGTTGCTCAGGCCTGGCTTATCAGTTGGAGTATGTCGATGAATCTGCGCCAGAAGATCAGATATTTGAGTCCAATGGCATTAAATTATTTGTAGATCCAAAGAGCTTGGCTTATATAGACGGTACAGAATTAGATTTCGTACGTGAGGGTTTGAACGAGGGCTTTAAGTTTCAGAACCCGAACGTAAAAGATGAGTGTGGTTGTGGCGAATCCTTCCGCGTCTGAAGATTACTTCCGTTTCTTTGGTTTAGAGCAGCGTTTCAATATCGATTTAGCTACTCTAGATCAAGCTTATCTAGCAATTCAAAAAGAAGTACATCCTGACCGTCATGCACGCGGTAGCGATACAGAACAAAGACTAGCCATGCAAATGGCTACGCTTGCAAATACCGCCTTTCAAACGCTCAAGAATCCCATTCAACGCGGACTCTATCTCTGTCAGCTGCACGGGGTAGACGCACATCTCGAGACCAATACCGCTATGCCAGCTGCCTTCCTGATGAAGCAAATGGACTGGCGTGAAAATCTAGAAGATCAAGACGAGGATCTCGGTGCATTAGAGGCTTTAGCGCAAGAGGTTGATCAATCTAAGCAAGATACTCTGGCAGAAATTACTCAGGCTATCGATGGAGCTAAGAACTACGATCGCGCTGCAGAGTTACTGCGAGGTTTACTTTTTATTGATAAATTTGCACTTGAGCTAGATGATGCTATCTCTGTCTTGGTATAGCTTTACACTCTAGTTCCCATGGCCTTATTACAAATCTCCGAACCTGGTAAATCGCTAGCGCCACATCAGCGTCGGATTGCCGTCGGCATTGATCTAGGAACTACCAATTCTTTGGTAGCGCTTGTGCGAGATGCTTTGCCTAAAGTGCTTCCAGATTCAGAAGGGCGTGAGTTACTTCCTTCGGTAGTTCGCTATTTACCGAACGGTAGAACGCAGGCTGGATTTGAGGCAATGGAAAGCATTGTTTCTGATCCAAAGAACACGATTGTTTCTGTAAAGCGTTTTATGGGTCGTGGGATTGTCGATGTAGAGCATATTGAAAATGCACCATATGATTTTGTTGATGAGCCTGGCATGCTAAAGCTCAGAACAGTAGCTGGTGATAAGAGTCCGATTGAAGTTTCTGCAGAAATTCTGGCGCGCTTGCGTCAGCTTGCTGAAGATTCTGTAAATGACGATATTGTTGGCGCAGTCATTACCGTGCCAGCCTATTTTGATGACGCTCAGCGGCAAGCGACTAAAGATGCTGCTAAGTTAGCCGGCATTGAGGTCTTGCGCTTACTCAATGAGCCTACTGCTGCAGCGATTGCTTATGGTTTAGATAATGCCTCCGAAGGTATTTATGCAGTTTATGACCTCGGTGGCGGTACATTTGACATATCCATTTTGAGAATGAGTAGAGGCGTATTTGAAGTACTCTCTACAGGTGGTGATTCTGCCTTGGGTGGCGATGACTTTGATCATCGTCTCTACTGCTGGGTGATTGAGCAAGCTAAGCTTCCACCGCTTTCGATTCAAGATCACCGCAAACTTTTACTCTCTTGCAAACATGCTAAAGAGCTGCTTAGTCATAATCCATTAGCGCGTGTTCATGAGACTCTCACTGATGGAACTGTTATTAATGTAGGCGTCAGTCAAGCGCAGTTCTTTGAGATTACCCACAACCTGATTAATAAAACAATAGTGGCGGTAAAGAAAGCTTTGCGTGATGCTGGCCTCAGGGCTGATGAAGTTAAAGGTGTGGTGATGGTGGGCGGAGCAACCCGCATGCCTCATGTGCAACGCGCAGTTGGTGAGCTCTTTGGTACTAAGCCTTTAAATAACCTCAATCCGGATCAAGTTGTCGCCCTAGGTGCTGCAATGCAAGCAGACTTACTGGCCGGCAACCAAAGTAAAGATGACGAGTGGTTATTACTCGATGTCATCCCCCTATCCCTTGGTATAGAAACCATGGGTGGTTTAGTTGAAAAAATTATTCCTCGCAATACGCCTATTCCTGTAGCTCGTGCACAAGATTTCACGACCTTTAAGGATGGCCAAACTGCTTTAGCAATTCAGGTAGTACAGGGTGAGCGTGAGCTAGCGCAAGACTGCCGCTCTTTAGGTAAGTTTGAACTGCGTGGTATTCCACCAATGGCTGCTGGTGCCGCCCGTATTCGGGTGACCTTTCAGGTGGATGCAGATGGCTTGCTCTCTGTTAGTGCAATGGAGCAGGGTTCAGGTGTTCAAGCATCGATTGATATCAAGCCGTCTTATGGCCTGACTGATGCCGAGATAGCTCGTATGCTGCAAGATGGCTTTGCTTCTGCCAAAGTGGATCTATTGGCTAGATCTTTACGTGAAGAGCAGGTTAACGCACAACGTTTATTGGATGCCGTACAAACTGCACTAGATTCTGATCGTGCCTTGCTAACTGCTGATGAGCAAGTATTAGTTGATCAAGAGATGGCCAGCTTACAAATCATTCTGAAAGAAGAAACTGATAGTGATGTATTAAGAAAAGCAGTAGACCATGCTGCTAAGGCGACTGATGATTTTGCTCAAATGCGCATGAATGCGAGTATTCAGAAAGCATTAGCCGGTAAAAATGTTGCTGAAATCTAAAAGTCATAAATAGAAATATCCATTTAATAGAAATTAATCATGACCCAGCTTGTTGTTTTACCTCATAGTGAATATTGTCCAGAGGGTGCAGTAGTTGAAGTTGCTCCCGGAACCTCTATTTGTGAAGCTTTATTGGAAAATAATATCTCTATTGAGCATGCATGCGATATGGTTTGTGCATGCACTACCTGTCACGTGATTGTCAAAGAGGGTTATCAGAGCCTTAATGAGCCTGATGAGAATGAAGAGGACTTACTAGACCGTGCATGGGGACTCAACCCCCAATCTCGCTTGTCTTGCCAGGCCATTGTTGCTCGTGAAGATCTGGTGATTGAGATTCCGAAATACTCTATTAATCATGCAAAAGAAAATCACTAATCGCTACAATGATTTACTATAGAAAAAATCTCTTTGGTCTTGGTGCTAAACTAACAACAGTTCACTTACGGCTGCAGCGAATCAATCGCCCCGTGGACACCTAGACCATTTTCTGCGCACAACCCCAGTGTGAGGTCCTATACGACCACGTCATTGCCGAGTGGGCGCGCGTGCGAGAGATGACACCCTAACTTAAACTTAGAAATTCATCACCATCAAAGGAATGAATCATGCGCGCAGCCTGGTACACAAAAAATGGGGAAGCCCGTGAAGTGATGGTGATGGGGGAGTGGCCCACACCAACGCCGGCTGCCGGAGAAGTCTTGGTGCGTCTGGCCACCTCGGGCGTGAATCCCTCTGATGTGAAGTCGCGCCGCACGCGGCCCCTGACTGAGCCCATCGTGCCGCACAGCGACGGCGCCGGTGTGATTCAGTCCGTGGGCCAGGGCGTTTCGACCGCACGAGTGGGCGAGCGCGTCTGGGTCTGGAATGGCCAGTGGAACCGCCCGCACGGCACGACTGCCGAATTGATTGCCCTACCTTCTGCTCAAGCCGTGACCCTGCCAGAAAACACCGACTTTGCAGCGGGCGCCTGCTTTGGCATTCCCTTACTCACAGCGCTGCAGGCGGTCCACCTGGCAGGTGACTTACGTGGCAAACGGGTGCT
>CANISN010000088.1 GCA_947470165.1 Burkholderiaceae bacterium
AAAAGTGTCATGAGCTGGAATGCTTTAGCAGTTGGAATAAGCTCACGCGCTTCGCGAACCATATAGCGTTCTGCTAGCAGACCCTCAATAATGGCTGCACGAGTTGCTGGCGTCCCCAAGCCTTTTTCTGCCATGGCCTCACGCATATCCTCATCATCAACCCATTTACCCGCACTCTCCATAGCCGACAGCAAGGTTGCTTCGGTGTAGCGAGCTGGCGGCTTGGTTTTTAGTGGGACCGCAGCAATTGTTTCATTTTGTACGGTTTCACCTTCTTGCACTGCTACTAACTCATCATCTGCTTGATTCGATCTGCCATAAACCGTCAACCAACCTGGGGTAACTAGAACACGACCTTCCGTTTTAAAGTGATGACCGGATGCTTCGGTGATGCGTGTGGTTACACGAAACTCGGCCGCAGGATAAAAAACTGCCAAGAAGCGGCGCACGACTAAGTCATATAGTTTTTGTTCTGGCTCGCTGAGAGTCTTGGGAGACTCCAAGGTAGGGATGATCGCAAAGTGATCGGATATTTTTGAGTTATCAAAAATACGTTTATTTGGCTTGATCCAGCCATAGCCAGCTTTAGCTTTTGGATCTTTGGGGTCGCCTTGCAAAATTTGTTTTGCGAATGATCGATATTCTTGCGAGTGTTCAGCTAGATTTTCCATGGTCTGCTTCACCGTATCCAAATAATCTTCAGGCAAAGCTTTGGCATCAGTTCGTGGATAAGTAAGAACCTTATGGCGCTCATAAAGAGCTTGGGCTAAGCCCAAAGTATTTTTTGCCGAAAATCCAAAGCGGGCATTTGCCTCACGCTGTAAGCTAGTTAAATCAAATAACTGGGGTGCCAGCTGTGTAGCAGGCTTCGCCTCTTCTTTCACGCTCGCTTTTTTATCGCGGCATGCAGTCACAATGCTTTGTGCAGCAGCCTCACTCCAAAGACGATTCTCGCGAGCATCTGGGGCCGCAACATCTTTCTTAAACTTAGGATCAAACCAGCGACCCTCGTAAATGCCAGCCGCAGCAATAAATTCAGCCTTTACTTCCCAATAGTCTTTAGAAATAAATTTACGGATTAGCTCTTCACGCTCAACCACAATTGATAGGGTTGGGGTTTGTACTCTGCCTACAGTTGTCAGAAAGAAGCCACCACTTTTGCTATTGAATGCAGTCATAGCGCGAGTACCGTTGATGCCTACTAGCCAATCCGCTTCAGACCGGCAGCGTGCAGCATCCGCCAGCGGCTTCATGTCGCTATCACTTCGTAGAGAAGCAAAGCCATCCCGAATGGCTGCAGGTGTCATCGACTGTAACCAGAGCCGTTTAATGGCCTGAGGCGCTTTTGCATGTTGCGCAATTAAGCGGAAGATCAGCTCACCTTCGCGACCCGCGTCACATGCGTTAATGAGCTCATGAATATCTTTGCGCTTAATGAGTTTTTGCAGCACCTTAAGTCGCGACTCTGTTTTAGCAATTGGGCGCAAATCAAAATAAGGAGGCACAACCGGTAGGTTGGCGAAGGACCATTTACCGCGCTTAACATCAAACTCTTCAGGAGCGGCTATTTCCAATAGGTGACCAACCGCAGAAGAAACTACAAAGTCATTGCTCTCGAAATAGTCTTCGTATTTAGTAAATCCGCCCAAAGCCTTGGCGATGTCATTGGCTACGGACGGTTTCTCAGCAATGATCAGCGCCTTGGGGTGATCCCCTGCCGAAGTCTTTGAACTGCTTTTTTTAGTAGATGATTTAGTTGCCACGCTTTTGCCTAAATTTGAGCTTCAAATGATGTTTTAAAAGGGAAAATGGGCGACCAACTCACACATTTTTCGACCCGAACCCTCCTACACCCCTTTTTTATTATTAACCGATAAATTGTTAAAAGTCCAAAGCCTTAGTTTTTACAGCATCATTCGGGGCATATTAATGAGCTTATTTTTATCAAAACAGTGATTTAATGGGCCTAAAAGTGGGTTTTTGGCCACATTGGCAGCTCCTCAAGAATATCCTGGGGTGACTGAATGAGTTTGGCCCCTTGCTGCAGCAGTTTGTGACATCCCCTAGAAAAAGGGTGGCA
This sequence comes from Burkholderiaceae bacterium, assembly GCA_947470165.1. GTDB lineage: Bacteria > Pseudomonadota > Gammaproteobacteria > Burkholderiales > Burkholderiaceae > Polynucleobacter. Next base: position 2,081 of record CANISN010000088.1, read on the forward strand.
TATGGATCCAGGAATTGCGAATACTTCACGACCAAGCTCGCTGCCTAACCTTGCCGTAATGAGTGAGCCAGACCGTTCGGTCGCCTCGATTACAAGGATTCCTACCGAAAGGGCAGCAATGATGCGATTTCGACGGGGGAAATGGCACGCTTTTGGCCCTAGGCCTGGCGCTAGCTCAGAGACTAACAATCCGCACTTACCAATTGCCCTGGCTAACGCGATATGCTCTCGTGGGTAGACGATATCAAGCCCAGTCCCACACACTGCTAGGGTTGGATGGATTTGCTTGGGCCCAAGAGCCCCCCAATGAGCCGCTCCGTCAATGCCTCGGGCGAGTCCAGAAATCACTAGAAATCCCACCTTAGAAAGCGCCTGCGCAAAATAGTAAGAATTTTTGATCCCCTCTGGGCTGGCGGCTCGCGAGCCAACAATGGCGATCATCGGCAAACCTAGCAGCCGAATATCCCCATATATATAGAGCGCATTGGGCGGGTCGTATAAATCTAGAAGACGGGCTGGGTAGCAAGGATCGTTTCGCTCAATTCGGGTGATGTTTGAAATTTTAGGAATGTACATAAAGCAATTTTCGGCATGGGGCTGTCCATTACTATCGGGACAGTCTGATTACTCTGTTGGATAATTCCTAAATGGCCTTATTAACCGTCCTTTGTTATCCAGATCCCCGCCTACATAAAGTTGCCAAACCTGTAGCGCAGGTGGATGCACGCATCCAAAAAATTGTGACTGATATGGCGGACACAATGTACGAAGCCCCCGGAGTTGGATTGGCAGCAACCCAAGTAGACATTCATGAGCGGATTTTGGTGATTGATGTATCAGACAGTCAAAATGAGTTAATGGTGTTTATCAATCCAGAGTTAGTATGGGTAAGCCCAGAAAAAAAATTATGGCGCGAGGGATGTCTCTCTGTGCCTGAGTATTTCGATGAGGTTGATCGCCCTGCTGTTGTTCGAGTGAGGGCGCTCGACATTAATGGTAAAGAATTTGAGGTGGAGGCAGATGGCTTGTTAGCCGTCTGCTTGCAACATGAGATGGATCACTTACAAGGCAAAGTATTTGTTGAATACCTCTCCATGTTGAAGCGCACTCGCATTTCTCTCAAACTGAAGAAGCGCGCTAAAGAATTAATAGGCGAGCGCTAAGCGCCCAATGAAAATTGTTTTTGCAGGCACCCCGGAGTTCGCTGCTCAAGCAATGCGTGCAATTAATCAGGCCGGCTATGAAATTGTCTTGGCGCTAACTCAACCAGATCGTCGTGCGGGTCGCGGGATGCACTTTCAAGTGAGCCCTGTAAAAGCGTTAGCCCAAGAGAAAAATATTTCTATATTGCAACCAGAGACCTTAAAGCAAACCCATGCAGATTTACAAAAAAGGTCTACAGCGCAAGAAGCTTATCGATCTTTATCTAGGATTGATTTTGATGCAATGATAGTTGTCGCCTACGGCTTAATTCTCCCCCAAGACATTCTAGATCTAGCCTCTAAAAATGGGCGACACGGCTGTTTTAATATTCATGCCTCTTTGTTGCCGAGATGGCGTGGCGCAGCGCCGATTCAGCGCGCTATTGAGAGCGGCGACGATATTACAGGCGTAAGCATCATGCAGATGGATGCTGGTCTAGATACTGGCGATACTGTCTTAGTGAAGGATTTGAAAATTGCTCCCCAAGAAACCAGTAAATCATTGCATAAACGCCTAGCGGCTTTAGGAGCAGAGTTGGTGGTGCAGGCGCTGAATGACTTAGATCAAGGTGTGCCGATGATAAGAACCCCGCAAGCTATTGAAGGCATCACTTATGCGGAAAAAATCCTAAAGAATGAAGCGGAGATTGATTGGCAGCTAAGCGCTATTGAGATCGATCGACGTATTCGTGCTTTCAATCCATTCCCCGGGTCTACTAGTAGCCTCAATGGTGATTTATTCAAGTTTTGGAATTCTTGCTTGCCGAACAAGGGGCGGACAGATCAATCTTCAAGCCCTGGACAAGTTTTAGGGTTTAGTGAAGATGGCGTATATGTTCAGTGCGGCGAGGGCATTATTGAAATCTTAGAGATGCAAAAGCCTGGTGGAAAAAACACTAGCGCAAGTGCTTGTCTGCAAGCCTATCGCGCGCAGGAAAAAATAATGCAGTTCAAGAAAGATTAATTTGACTGAGCAAAAAACATCACGCAGCCCTCCTTTATCCGAGGCTATTACAATTTCTGCGCAAGCAATCGGCGAAGTTATGGCAGGTAGATCGCTCACAGAAGTACTAGATCAGCTAGATGCCCATGAGCGTCCAATCGTTCAAAGCTTAACGTTTGATGCCTTGCGCAAATGGGTTAGATCTCATGAGCTCATCACACAATTTATTCCGAAGGCGCCACCATTAGAAGTGGAGTATTTATTAAGCGTCGCAATACCTTTATTTCTGCAGGCTGGAACAGAGGGCAAAGGATATGCAGCACATACGATTGTTGATCAGGCCGTAAAAGCCTGTAGCGAATATGAGCCAACGATGTATGCCAAAGGCTTAGTAAATGCCGTGCTACGCAAGGTAAGCCTTGCAGTCCAAGCTGAAAATGAAAAGCCTTATCCACCAGACCCCATCCCCATGTTCTTCCCACCATGGTGGCGAGCCAGCCTAAAGCGCAATTACCCGAAGGCTTGGCAGGCAATGCTGATTCAGCAGGCACAACGTGCGCCCCTGATTTTGCGAGTGAATGCCAGACAGCATACACGTCAGGAATATCAAGATTTATTACACCAAGCCGGAATTGCTGCCGAGACTATTGAAGAGATTGCCGGCATCACTCTAGATTCGGCTTTGTTGTTACGTGATCCGGTACCAATATCAGATTTACCCGGATTTTATAGTGGTGCAGTTTCTGTTCAAGATGCTGGTGCGCAGATCGCTGCGGTATTGCTTGATCCTAATCCTGGCGAGCGGATATTAGATGCTTGCGCCGCACCCGGAGGAAAAACCGCCCATTTATTAGAGCTTGCGCAGTGTCACATGATTGCCTTGGAACTTGATGGTGAGAGGCTTGGAAAGATTGGCGGCAACCTCGATCGCCTGCGACTTCAGTTTGATAGTGTTCAAGTAGTGCGCGGGGATGCTTCGAAGGGTGCTTGGTGGGATGGCAAATCATTTGACAAGATCTTATTGGATGCACCTTGCTCGGCTTCAGGTATTGTTGCAAGACATCCTGATATTCCATTTTTACGGCGCGAGGCTGATATTAAAGCGCTACAGCTAAGACAGCGCGCAATATTGGAGCAGGCCTGGAAGATGCTAAAGCCAGGGGGAATGGTGTTGTACGTGACTTGCTCCGTTTTTCCTGAAGAAGGCGAAGACCAGGCAGTTTGGTTTGCTGCAGAGCATGCCGATGCGTTACGATTAAACGCCCCCGGGCAAATTTTGCCCGCTGAGCTGAACGACGGTTTTTACTATGCTTTGTTTAAGAAAAATGGGCCATGAGCCAAGGCACTAAACAATTCATTCTCTATTGTTTGTTAGCACTGAGCTTATTTTCATCAGCAGCTAGCGCAGAGGGAATCAAAATTCAATCTGCTGAGTTGGAGCGGGTGGATAGCGACTGGCTATTAAATGCCACATTTAAAATTGATTTAACCCCCGGGCTTGAAGATGCAGTCCAAAAAGGTGTGGTCTTGTTTTTCCAGGCCGAGTTTGATTTAACTCGTTCGCGTTGGTACTGGTTTGATGAAAAAGCTACTCTTGCGCAACGACAAACGCGCCTATCTTATCAACCGCTGACTCAGCAATACCGCATCGCTTCCGAGGGCTTTAGTTTTTCCGCCAAAACAATTTTTGAGGCTTTGCAGGCAGTTGGTAGTATTGGCGGCTGGCGAGTCATTGACAACAACCAAATCGACCCAAGCAAGTCTTATACCGCGGCATTAAGAATGACGCTGGATTTAAGTAAGCTACCCAAGCCGTTTCAAGTAAATGCTTTAAATAATCGCGACTGGAATGTCAGCAGCGACTGGTTACGCTTTCCATTTTCATCAAATGGCCCTAACCTCATTAAGAAATGAAGATTGCTTTGACATTTTTTAAGTCCAGCACTTTTGAAAAGGAGGCTTGGAAAAGACGCGCACTACCTATAGCAATTGTAGTTGTTGGAGCCTTCGCACTACTGCTCTTAGTTTTACTCTCCATTGCTTCATCTAACACTGAATTTTTTGATTCCTACTTTATTTGGCTCTACGCTGCTAATGTGGCGATTGGTATTTGCTTGCTCTTAGTAATTTTGACCTTGGTCATAGTGATTGCGATTCGTTGGCAGCAGGGGCGCTTTGGTACTCGTCTGATTGCGAAGCTGGCCATGATTTTTGCTTTGGTGGGCGTAGTACCAGGATTAATTTTGTACGGCGTATCTTTGCAATTCGTCTCTCGCAGTATTGAAACTTGGTTTGATGTGAAGGTCGAGGCTGCACTTAACTCTGGCTTAGAGTTGGGGCGCGTTACTTTGCAAGTTGCTCAAGAAGAGATTTTGGCTGAGGGCACGTTCATTGCCGAACAGGTTACTCAGGTTCCCTCGGGGACTAGCTCAGAGCAGGTTGGTGCCATGGTGATGAAAATTCGCAATCAATTTGGTATTCAAGAAGTGACCCTTTTTACTTTGCAGCGCGATATGATTTTTTCGAGTGAGCCCAAGCCTAAAAAATATTTATCCGCACCCAGTCCAGACATCATTGCGGAGGCCTTTA
>CANISN010000089.1 GCA_947470165.1 Burkholderiaceae bacterium
ATAAAGTCGCACGCCGCGCATTGCGTGTCCAAGATTTATTTTATCCAGAAAAGTTTGCTGCGCAATTACGTGAAAACTTGGAATACCACAATTTTATGCTCACGAACTATTACGGAGCAGAGGCAGTTGATTACCAAAAGACTTTGGATGAGGCAATGTCTTATGCGGGGCGTATCAAGCCAATGGTGGTGGATGTCTCTAGCGCTTTATATGCAGAAGAGCAAGCTGGCCAAAACTTATTGTTTGAAGGTGCTCAAGGCACTTTATTGGATATCGACCACGGCACCTACCCCTATGTCACATCAAGTAACTGTGTTGCAGGTAATGCAGCCGCAGGATCTGGCGTCGGTCCCGATTCTTTGCAATACATATTAGGCATCACAAAAGCTTACTGTACCCGTGTCGGTGCTGGCCCATTTCCAAGTGAATTGTATGACTTTGATAATCCAGCCAAACAAGATCCGGCTGGCATCCGTTTAGCTGAAGTAGGCAAAGAATTTGGCTCTGTTACAGGACGCCCACGCCGCACTGGCTGGCTAGATGCTGCTGCATTGAAGCGCTCTATTCAGATTAATGGATTGTCTGGCTTGTGTATTACCAAGTTAGATGTTCTAGATGGTTTTGCATCTATCCGTCTTTGTATTGGCTATAACTTAGATGGTCAAAAATTAGATGTATTGCCGCGTGGCGCCGAGGCTGTTGCCCGTTGTGAAGCAATTTATGAGGATTTCCCAGGATGGAAAGGAACGACTTTTGGTATTCGTGAATGGGACAAACTCCCAATAGAGGCACAGAAGTTCCTGCGTCGTATCGAAGAAGTTGCAGGAAAGCCGATCGCGATGGTCTCAACAGGACCAGAACGTGATGAAACGATTCTTCTGCAACATCCATTCAAGGGTTAAGAAGATATTTTTCTTTAACTTTTGCATATTTAATTTACATATTTGTTTTAAGGTTTAGAAATGACTGCACGTACGCAATGCAATGGCCTTCAAGTGGCTACACCGCTATATCGTTTTATCGAAGACAAGGTCTTACCTGGCACTGGTATTAAAAGTGCTGACTTTTGGAAGGGCTTTGACGAAATCGTTAAAGACTTGAGTCCAACAAATGCAGCCTTGCTAGCTAAGCGTGATCGCTTGCAGTTAGATTTAGATAAATGGCATCAAGCTCACCCAGGCCCCATCAAAGATATGCCCGCCTATCGTAATTACCTCAATGAAATCGGCTATATAGATAAAGTACCTGATACTGTTTTGGCTACTACTCAGAATGTGGATGATGAGCTCGCTCTTCAAGCTGGCCCTCAACTTGTTGTGCCTGTGCTCAATGCACGCTATGCTTTAAATGCTGCAAATGCCCGCTGGGGATCTTTATATGATGCTCTATACGGGACAGACGTTTTGTCTGAAGAAGATGGTGCTAGTAAAAGCGGATCATTTAATCCAGTTCGTGGCGCAAAAGTCATTGCTTATGCTCGTGATTTCTTAGATAAAGCAGTTCCCCTCTCAAAAGGCTCTCATAGTGATGTAGTGGCCTACACCGTTTCAGGTAATACATTGGCAGTAAAGCTCAAAGACGGAAGTAGTACTGGTCTGGTGGATGAGAAGCAGTTTGTTGGTTACCAAGGCGATGCTTCTACACCTTCATCTATTTTGCTCCGTAATCACGGTATTCATATTGATATTGAAATCGATAAGACCAAAACGATTGGTGCTACTGATTTAGCTGGTGTGAACGATGTAGTGCTGGAAGCCGCTCTCTCAACCATCCTTGACTTAGAAGATTCTGTAGCAGTGGTTGATGCTGACGATAAAGTGCTTGCCTATGAAAACTGGTTAGGCATTCTTAAAGGGACTTTAGTTGAGCAGGTAAGTAAAGGTGGCAAGACTTTTACTCGTACATTAAACCCCGATCGACAATATAAAGCTGCTATCGGCGCAGTGAATGCTAAAGACGGTATCGTCACTTTGCATGGTCGTTCATTGCTATTTCTTCGTAATGTTGGCCACTTGATGACTAATCCTGCCATCATTACTGGTGAAGGTAAAGAGATCTACGAAGGTATCTTAGATGCAGTAGTGACCGTATTGATTGCTTTGTATGACATTAAACGCCCAGCGACTCAAGCCATTGGTAATACTCGTAAAGGTTCTGTCTACATTGTTAAACCAAAAATGCACAGCGCAGAAGAAGTGGCATTTGCTAGCGAGCTCTTTGCTCGAGTCGAGAAATTACTGGGTCTACCTGAGAACACAGTCAAATTAGGAATCATGGATGAAGAGCGCCGCATGAGCGTCAATATAAAAGCTGCGATTGCTGCAGCGGGTGCTCGCGTTGCTTTTATTAATACCGGGTTCTTAGATCGTACTGGTGATGAAATGCACACGGGGATGTATGGCGGTGCCATGGTTCGTAAAGGGAGAATGAAGATCGCTAAATGGTTTGGAGCGTATGAGCGCCGCAACGTATTGGCTGGTTTGGATTGTGGCCTTCGTGGTCGCGCACAGATTGGTAAGGGCATGTGGCCTGCACCAGATCTCATGAAAGAAATGGTAGAACAAAAAGCTGCGCATCCTCAGGCTGGTGCTAATACTGCCTGGGTACCATCGCCTACTGCTGCCACTTTGCATGCAATGCACTATCACCATATTAATGTTGCTCAGATCCAAGAGGATATGGAGAAACAAGATACTGCAGCCGAGTATGAGGCTTTAACTGATGATCTCTTGACTGTGCCTATCGCGCTATACCCTGATTGGACTAAAGAGGAGATTCGCGAAGCCTTAAATAATAATTGCCAAGGTATCCTGGGTTATGTGGTGCGCTGGATTGACCAAGGCGTTGGTTGCTCTAAGGTGCCCGATATTTATAATGTAGGTTTAATGGAAGATCGCGCAACATTGCGTATTTCTAGTCAGCATATTGCCAACTGGTTGCTGCACAAATACGTAAGTAAAGCGGAGGTGGAAGAGGCTTTACAACGAATGGCTACTATTGTTGATTCGCAGAATGCCAGCGACCCCCTCTATAAGCCAATGATGCCGAATTACAAAGATTCATATGCCTATCAGGCTGCAAGCGATTTGATCTTTAAAGGTCTTGAGCAGCCAAATGGATATACTGAACCACTGCTGCATGCATGGCGCTTGAAGGTAAAGGCAGCGCAAGCGAAGTAATTCAAAGGCAATGTCAAGATAAGAATGGATTTGCCTACAAAGCAAATCCATTTTTTCATTTGTTCATATAACTCTTATTGATATCACTATCCCGTGTTTAGTTTCTTAAATCCCTTTGCCAGATCGAAGACATCTTCAGCGCATGCTCTAGATTTTTGTCTTAATGATGGTGGTAGGGAGGCTGCCGGTTTTAAAGGTGGCGCTGGTGACTGTGTAGTGAGGGCAATTGCCATCGCTGCCCAGTTGCCATATATGCAGGTCTATGAGGATCTTCGAATGGCTAATGCAGCCTATGCGGATCAGCGTAATGATAAATTGGCTCGTAGATTAAATGCCAAGGGGTCTTCACCCAGAAATGGCAATCATCGCAATGTCTTTCATGATTACATCCTAGGCCATGGATTTGATTGGGTTCCAACAATGAAAGTAGGGGGTGGATGTCAGGTCCATCTGCGTGCCACAGAGTTACCTTCTGGCACTCTCATTGTGAAGGTTTCTAAGCACTTAAGCGCTGTGATCGATGGCGTAATTCAGGATACGCATAATCCCTCACGGGGCGGTTCACGTTGTGTATATGGTTACTACATCAAACGGGATAGTTCGCTATAGAAAAAGAAAAAGCCCCCAAATAACTCAGAGGCTGATTTCTAAAATACTGCTATAAATAGCCTAAAACAAGGGTAAATCAGTTGGAAATTACCAATTTCCGCTAGTTTTACGTGATTGCTGCTCCATTTCCTTAGCTTCAATAAAAGCAGTTACAAGCAGCATAACAAAGTCTTTTATGGCCAATAAAGGCTTAAAACTAAAGGTTGGTAATGCTTGAAACTGTACTGAGTTTGATTGTGCCATGGTGAGCTCCTTAAGGGTTAACCCTAATCATACTCCCAATATCCTGAACTTGCAGGACTTTACTAAAACATGACAATTCTATAAGTGCCAGGTATGTCACTACGGGGAAATCTCGCTAGCTTGATAATGGCGCATCGCTAATTCTATATAAAGAAAATTTTGACCGAGCAATACATACCAGGAGGAAAGCAGAGAGAGCGCTTTTTCTTATTCTCCTTGGCCGGAATTCAGTTCACTCACATCCTAGACTTCATGATCATGATGCCCTTGGGCCCCGAATTTATTCGAGAGCTCAATATCAACACCCATGAGTTCGGTCTTTTGCTATCTTCTTATACTTTTGCTGCTGCAATTGCAGGTGTATTTGCCACATATTTCGTAGATCGATTTGAGAGGCGAGTGCTGCTACTCAGCTTATATGCCTGCTTCATTATTGCCACCTTAGTTTGCGGCTTAGCTCCGGATTACCATTCTCTTTTTATTGCACGGGCTTTGGCGGGTGCCTTTGGCGGAATCCTAGGATCCTTAGTGCAAACCATTGTCGCGGACTCCATTCCATTTGAGCGCAGGGGTAACGCTCTGGGTACGGTGATGTCTGCTTTTTCGGTATCGACTGTTGCAGGTGTGCCGCTCAGCCTATTGTTAGCTCATAACATTCCAGCCTTAGGTTGGCGTGCTCCATTTATTTTTATTGCCCTAGTGTCGAGTTTGATCTTGTATTTGGGCTATCGCAATATTCCCAAGATAGCTGGTCATCTAGGGCATACCCATAAAGGAAGTCGACTCAATCAAATTTGGATCATCTTTACTGCACATCAACATTTGCGCGCATTTATATTCATGGGGCTCATTATGCTGACTGGATTTTCTGTCATACCCTATATCGCCCTCTATCTCACCTCAAATGTAGGTATTGATAACTCTTATATTTCTTTGATCTATCTTTGTGGTGGTCTTGCTACTTTGATGAGCTCAAAGCTGATCGGCCATATGGCTGATCGTTATGGCAAGGTGAAGATCTTTAGACTGCTTGCTATCGCTAGCCTCATCCCCTTACTAGTCACTACTAATCTGATTCCTGTACCACTTTGGCTGGTATTGATTAATTCAACTGCATTTTTTATTCTGATATCTGGTCGTATGATTCCAGCGATGGCGATTGTGAGTCAAGTTGTGGACGCCAAAAGTCGAGGTACTTTTATGAGCCTTGTTGGCTCTATACAGATGCTGGCATCGGGTCTGGCATCTGTCATTGCTGGCATGGTCGTGACGATTACTGCCGATGGGCGGATGGAGCATTACAACCTAGTTGGTTTCGGGGCGGCGGCATGCGGCTTGCTTACTTTCTGGCTAGTGAGATATATTCATACAGATAAACAAGTCGCATAAGTTACAACTAATTCGTTTTTATAGAAAGGACTCCCATGATCACGTTTCAAAGACCTGATGGTAAATCAGTCGAAGCTTATTTAGTAGAGCCAAAAAACCCGCAAAACGCGCCTGCTGTAGTTGTCATTCAGGAGTGGTGGGGCCTTGATGATGAGATTAAAAATGTGGCTAAGCGTTTAGCAGAAGCAGGTTATCGCGCTTTAGTGCCTGACCTCTATCGGGGCAAATTAGCGCTAGAGGCAAATGAAGCTGAGCACTTAATGAATGACCTGAACTTTGGTGATGCTGCGAGTCAAGATATTCGTGGTGCTGTTCAGTATCTCAAAGCAACTGGGAGTGCCAAAGTAGCGGTGACTGGATTTTGTATGGGTGGGGCACTCACTGTATTGTCGGCCGGTCTTGTTCCAGAATGCGATGGAACGGTAGTTTGGTACGGTTATCCTCCATTAGAGTACGTTGATGCGCAGGCCATTAAAAAGCCAATGTTGGCCCATTGGGCTCTGCATGATGAATTTTTCTCTATAGCTGGGGTGGATCAACTTGAAGAGAAATTGAAAGCCGGTGGGGTTCATTATGATTTCCAGCGCTACGATGCTAAGCATGCGTTCGCGAATCCAAAGTCAGATTCTAGGCATCTCCCTCCATTGCAATATAACCTTGCAGCTGCAGATTTGGCTTGGGATCGCACGATGACTTTCTTAAAAATTCAGCTCACGCCATAAGCACTTTACTTATAGATCTATCCCATGCATCTTTTTGCCGAAAACCTCGCAGTTGAACTTGCTTCTTATTATCGTAATCTCGCCTTAGGGCATGGTGTTATTCCCAAGGTGTTTACCTTGGTCAATGGCGCAGGCGATCAATACCTCTTTTTTATTGATGACCTGAATATGAAGCAAGATGAGGAAAATCAATTTTTAGCTTACATTGTTCAAGAGCATGAGGCAGTTTGCTACGCTAGGGGTACTCTGGTTATTCTAGATAAGTCCCAGCAGTTGATTGAATTTGCTGTGATTGATCAGGATGATCATGAAGCTATTGTTTGCTCTGCCCAATTAACTCGAGATATCGACGATAAGCCGGTTGGCTTAACGGAGTTTGAAAAGATCCTAGCTCCCAAAAAGACGATCTTCTTTAGTGGACTCTTTGCGCCCATGGCGCTATCGGAAGATAGGGTTGAAGAGTTTGAAGGTCTTTGGGATGAAATGAAGCCCAAGATTCTGCATCGCTCTATGGGTCTCTAGTTCTTCGATATGACGCCAGTACAACAGCGAGAATATGTTTTATGACGGATGAATCTAACTTAAAGCATTCGGACGGAATAAATTCTCAAAAACCCATTAATGACGATCA
>CANISN010000090.1 GCA_947470165.1 Burkholderiaceae bacterium
ACTCAAGTATTGAAGGTAGATGCTAAGACTGCAAACTTATTGATTGCTGCATCTTTGGTAATCGGTACACCTTTCTTCGTGATATTCGGTAGCTTGTCAGACAAGATTGGCCGCAAAGTCATCATCATGGGCGGCTTGCTATTGGCTGTAGTTACCTATATTCCTAATACGCCTGTTTCGGTATTTAATGGCTTGACCCATTTTGCTAACCCAGCATTGGAAAAGGCGATGGCATCAGCACCGGCAACAGTTACTGTTGATGTGAACGAATGTTCATTCCAGTTCAACCCAACAGGTACTGCAAAGTTCACCAGTTCTTGCGATATTGCAAAACAGGTGATGGCCTCTAACTCTGCAAGTTACACAACCGTTGCTGCGGCTCCTGGCTCGGTAGCGGTCGTGAAGATTGGCGACACAGAGATTAATGGCTATTCAGCAAAAGGTTTGGCTCCAGCTGATGCGAAAGCAAAAGATGCCGAGTTTAAGAAGGCAATTCGTGAGGCATTGAATGCTGCTGGATATCCGGCTAAAGCCAACCCAGCTGACATTAACTATGTTGCTGTATTGCTCTTGTTGGTTTACTTGGTAATTTTGGTAACCATGGTTTATGGTCCAATTGCTGCGATGTTGGTAGAGATGTTCCCAACGCGCATCCGCTATACCTCGATGTCCTTGCCATACCACATTGGTAACGGTTGGTTCGGTGGCTTGCTGCCAACGATCTCCTTCGCCTTGGTAGCGCAAAACGGTAACATTTACTACGGTCTCTGGTATCCAATCATCATCGCTGCGATGACATTGGTAATCGGTGTACTGTTTGTAAAAGAAACTAAAGACGTAGATATTTACGCTAAAGACTAAGCTTCACTAGTCTGTTTCAAAAACTAAACCCGACCCTAGTGGTCGGGTTTTTTATTGCCTAAGTTATTTCCTAGTTAATCCCACAGATTTGTTTGATTGCCACGATTAAACAGAGCTTTGTTTTGATCGGCTATGGATGTGAGTCTTTCACCTGGAAAGACAGCGATCTCTGCGCCTGCTGTAAGCATCCCCATTTGATTCACTCGCAAGTACCACCCACTAAAACCTGATTGCAGCATGGCTTTAGCGGCACCCTTGTGTTTCATCTTGGCATTAAATTTAAAGCAAGGCTCACGTAGTTTTGTTACTGTAAATTCAAGATCACCTATCTGAAGTCTATCTCCAACATACACTTCAGTTTCTAGTAGGCCTTCAATGGTGAAGTTTTCACCGAAGGCACCTAGCGGAAGATCAACCTGTTTTTTTGTCTCTCGAGTAAGAAGTTCATTCCAAAACGCATAGTGCTCTATGGGATAAACATAAATAGCTTTTTCAAGACCGCCATGGACGGACAAGTCCGCTTGCTCATCTCCTGCAATACCGAGTCGAGTAATTTTAATAGGCGTAGGGGTGGCAAGATTGCTGTTAGATTTTTTGTCTATCGCAGACGCTACGCTCGAATAGTTTGGATGATGAGAGTTAAACAGAGGCATTACTTTGCCCGAAGAGATGGAGATAAGTCGCATAAGTGTAGATGGCTGATAAGATGAATTGGTGAAGTTAAATCAAGGGAATGATGCCTACCTATAAATTATTTGCAGTGCTTAGCCTTTGTCTATTTGTTAGCCAAAGTGTATTTGCTAAGTGGGATGAGGAGCGGGATGTGACCACTAACGGCAAAAATGAGTTGGTTTACTACTACAAAACTAATGATTTAGGTCAAAAACTGGTCTTAGATAAATATCTTAAGCGCCTCATCTTTATTCAGTCTGATCGCCTTTACAAACGCACTATTCGCTTGATTAAGATAGACGAAATGGTCGTCGAGGTCATGAGTGACCCTTTTGCACGCTTTCCAGAACAAACAGCAATTACTTTTGAGAGTAAGGATGGGGTCCTTAAAAAACTGTTTTTGGCAAAGAAAATTGAAGTTTACGTGCGTTATAACCGTAATGACGGCATCAGCACTTTCCAAATTCAGTAATCTGACGTTTTTTGCGAGTGCCTGTAGGTAAAATGAAGTTTATTGCTCTTATCACTCGGAACCCTCTTTGGACTTCTCTTATCTCTTAGATCTATTTCTTCATCTCGATAAAAACTTAGCTCTAGTAGCTAATGAGTGGGGTGACTGGATATACGCCCTTCTTTTTGCCATTATTTTTGTAGAAACAGGTTTTGTGGTGATACCATTTTTACCTGGGGATTCTCTATTATTTGTAGCAGGCGCTATTGCCGCAGTGGGTGGTCTTGATTTATGGACGCTGATGGCTTTGTTGACTTTTGCGGCGGTCATTGGCGATGCTCTGAACTATTCAATCGGGCGTTATGTCGGCAACCGAGTCTTCTCTTGGGAAAACTCACGTTGGTTTAATCGCAATGCCTTTGATAAAGCGCATGCCTTTTATGAAAATTATGGTCCAGTGACGATTGTGCTGGGACGTTTTATGCCCTTTATTCGAACCTTCGCCCCATTTGTAGCTGGGGTTGCTCATATGCGCTATCCCGTGTTCGCTTTTTATAATATCGCCGGCGGCATTCTGTGGGTCTGTAGTCTGACAAGTCTTGGCTTCTTCATTGGCGAAAATCCCTGGGTAAAAAGTAATTTCTCCTTAGTTGCCATAGCGATGATCATTATTCCAGGCCTACCAGCTCTGTGGATCTTTCTTAAAGAAGTTCTAAAAAAACTTCAGGTTCGCGCCAAATAAGATAAAATCTGACCTTCGGCGATTTAGCTCAGTTGGTTAGAGCGATGGAATCATAATCCACAGGTCCGGGGTTCGAATCCCTGAATCGCCACCATTCTTTTAAAGTGCTTATAAATCATACATTTGTAAGCATTCAACTGGATTATCTCCTAAGCTTCTGTCTGCTAAAAAAACAGGAATTCCCGTAAAAACCGTCTTAGTCTTCAGTTATTTACCTAGTACGGCTTCTGCTTAAACTATCTAGATAGTTTAAGCAGTCAAACGAAGTAGTTGCAGCGCATCAAGGCACCGCCGGCAGTATTGAGACTAAAGCTAACTCCCTGCACAATGGGTTGATTGATACAACAGAATCTTTCTCTTTTTGAATACGGATCAATGAATGGCCGAACAAAGTAATCTTACTTTTCCTGCTTCGTATAGCCTAATTCAAAACTTACGCCAGCAGCTGATGCAAAGCCTGCCATTTTCGAAGATGGCCCAAAAGGATGTTGATTTTTTCCTGACCTCATCTAGCGAAGCCTACTTTGCACCTAAAGAGGTCATTCTGTCCCCAGCAGACGGTGCCCCGCAATTCTTATATCTAATTCGACAAGGACGCGTATCGGGACGACGTGATATTCCGGGGATTGAAGAAACCGCTTTTTTGCTAGATGTGGGAAGTTTATTTTCGATTAGCTCTGCATTTGCTAATCGATCAGTCTCTACTACCTATAGCGCAGTGGACGACTGCTTTTGTTTATTGTTTCCAGTAGATGCAATGCGCCGGTTGGCATTGCAATCGTTACCTTTTAGTGAATTTTTGAACAATCGTATTTGGGGGTTGCTGCAAGAGTCGCGTATTGCCTTACGTAATTCCTTTGCATCTCAAGCGCTTGCAGAACAATCATTGGAGGGTAGGGTAGGCGATCTAAGCCTTAAAAAACCAATAACTATAGGCCCAAACAAATCCTTGCGAGAAGCCTTGACCCTGATCCATGAAAAAAAAGTGGGATCTATTCTGGTGGTGCAAGACAAGCACACTATTTTAGGAATTCTGACGCGTTATGACGTTCTTTCACGCGTTACCTTGAGTAATTTAGATTTGAGTACACCCATCTCTGCGGTGATGACGCCAGATGTAAAAACCTTGACTGTCGACGATACTGCTGAAAAGGCGGGTTTGTTAATGTCCCGTTTTAATATTAGGCACTTACCTGTTTTAGATCGAGGGGAGCTTGTCGGTATTATTTCAGAGCGCGACCTTTTTTCCTTGCAACGGCTCTCACTCAGCAATATTAGTTCGGCCATTCGAGGGACTGATGAGCTTGCTCAACTCAAGAAGTGCGCAGACGATATCCGTCAATTTGCCCGTAACTTATTAGGGCAGGGAATACAGGCGCGGCAGCTAACTACTTTGATTAGTCATTTAAATGATGTTCTAACAGCACGATTGATTGAGATTTATGCTGCCAAACATCAATTAAATATGAATCAGTTTGCTTGGATTGCCTTAGGCTCTGAAGGGCGCAGCGAACAGACCATTGCAACGGATCAAGATAATGCCTTGGTATTTTCGGATACGGTACCAGTGAGTCAGCGCGAAGCGTATCTGTGTTTTGCAGGCGAAGTCAATCAGGCCCTGAATGAATGCGGCTATCCGCTTTGTAAGGGCAATATCATGGCGAGCAACCCTGAGCTTTGTCTTACCCAAAGTGAATGGCTGACACGCTTTTCCCGTTGGATTGAGCAAGGCAATCCCAAAGATTTACTCAATGCCAGCATCTTTTTTGATTTTCGGGCATTGGCTGGTGACGCAGATTTATTAATACCACTCAAAGACTATGTGCGAACCACGGCCGCAGCTATTCCTCGGTTTATTAAGTTGCTGGCTGACAACTCCCTAAATACCCACGTGCCCTTAAATTGGTTTGGCGCCATTGAGACTACGGAGATCGATGGTCAAAAAACGATTGATTTGAAGCTACAGGGAACTGCAATCATTGTGGATATAGCGCGAATCTATTCTTTGGCGCACGGTATAGAAGCAATTAATACCCGCGAGCGTTTAGCTGCTATTGGCCGCGCCTTAAATGTTCCTGAGACAGAGAGTGCCGCCTGGATAACCGCTTTCGAGTTTTTACAAACACAGCGTTTAGCAGTTCAGATTGGTGAAGCGAGGACCACGGGTAATCCGAATGTGATTGATATTGAAAAACTCAATATCGTAGACCGAAATATTTTGAAAGAGGCACTCTTAAAGGTGCGCTCATTACGGCAACTTCTACAGCTAGATTATGCTGGCTAATCTATGTTGACTAGCATTAGGAATCTAAGCTTATTCGATGCCATGCGCCGCCTTTTAAGGAGGGTTAAGCCTGAACCGCAGCGGTGGATCGTGCTCGATGTTGAAACAAGCGGACTCAATCCATATTCTGATCGCCTGCTTGCCATTGCCGCAGTTGCAGTAGAGGTTAGCGCTGACTTTAGGCGTGTATCCATCATCATTGGTGATAGCTACGAAGCTGTTTTAAAGCAAGATTTACCGAGTCATAAAGACAATATCTTGATTCACCATATTGGAGCGCAAGCGCAATCCGAGGGTAGGCCACCAATGGAGGTCTTGGAAGAGTTTCGGCAATGGGTAGGTAATTGCCCCTTATTGGCATTTCATGCTACTTTTGATGAGGGGATGATTAATAAAGCTTATTCCTTTTTTGAACTTAAGCCTTTGCAAAATGAATGGCTCGATATTGAACCGCTTGCCAAAATTACTGGGGTAAACCCTAGTCTACGATCGCTTGATGACTGGTTGGGATATTTTGAGATTGAGTGCGCCGTGCGCCACCAAGCCGCAGCCGATACCTTCGCTACTGCAGAGCTTTTGATGCGTCTATGGCCCTATCTCACGAAAGAGGCGAATTCATGGGCTAGTTTAAGGAGTGTTGCACGTCAAGCTAGCTGGATACCACGTTAAAAATAGCACCCTATAAACCTTTGATATTGTAAGGTTTTATACGGGAAAGCACCGATATAACAAGCTTAATTAAATTAACATAATTCGAGTTGTTAGTAGAAATAGAATTTTTGGGGAATCTTGGTGCTTTTATTTTTAAATATTGCGCAATTGCTTTTATACATTGGTGGCCTTGGTCTAGCCGGTCAAGGCGTGTTGTACGTTATAGCTGGGCAAGGTAGGCATACCAATTTGTTTTATCAACTGATTGGCATGGTGAATAAGCCTTGGACACTGCTTGCCCGCCTCATTGCGCCAAAGCAAATTGTGGACAGCCAAGTCCCATTTGTAGCATTTTGTATTGTTGGTGTTCTTTATATAGCGGTGACCATAGCGAAGATTGAGCATTGCCTCACGATTGGGATCGAAGCATGTCAGTGAAAAGACACTCACTCGCTTGGCATATTTTAAAGTGGCGTGCCACTGTAATGATTGTGCTTGGTATGAAAAATCAGGCCATGGAAGTGTTTGAAGAAATGCTCAAGCAGTTTCCGAATGATGTTTACGCCATTAATAGCCTTGCCTATATGAAAACCGAATGCGGTGATAAAGAAGGCGCGATTGCTGACTACAAGCGACTCATGCTATCTCCTGATGCCACAGCAGCTACTTGGTATAACCTCGGCTTCTTGCAAGAGGAAGTCGGCCAAATTCAGGATGCCGAACACAGTTTTCGGCAAGCAATCAAAATCAATGAAAAGTTAGATCAAGCTTGGTATGGTCTTGGCTTGGTTCTGATTCAATTGCAACGCTTTGATGAGGCGATTAAAGCCCTCAAGAAGAATACTCAACTGCAGCCCATGAGCCCTTACGCTTGGTATCAACTCGCGCGGGTTTATGTCGAGCGCAACCAGCCTGATGAGGCGACCAAAATTATTCGTCATTTAAAAGAGTTTGAACCTAAGTTTGCTAAGCAGCTGGAGCAGGAAACCGGTTTAGCTGCTTAGAGGTTTTTAGTAAAAGGCAATTGTTGTAGAAGTATTTTTTTAACTTAAGGGAGAAACTGTTATGCAATTAACAGAATCGCATAAGCA
>CANISN010000091.1 GCA_947470165.1 Burkholderiaceae bacterium
TCACAAGCGAATGGTGAAATGCTGGCACGCATTCGTCATGACAGTAGTCCAATCAGTGCCGCGCCGATTGCGGTGAATGGCCTTATCTTAGTTCAATCTCAAGGTGGAAAACTAGCAGCGTACAGTCCAAAATGAATCCAGTCATTACCATTGTCGGTCGTCCTAACGTTGGTAAATCGACACTCTTTAATCGCTTAACGCGTTCACGTGATGCCTTGGTTGCCGACTTCTCTGGACTCACTCGAGATCGTCACTATGGCAAAGGTCGTATTGGCGAGCGCGCATTTATTTGCGTTGATACTGGTGGTTTTGAACCGGTAGCTAAGACCGGCATTGTTGCCGAGATGGCAAAGCAAACCAAACAAGCCGTTGCTGAATCCGATATTATTATTTTCTTGGTCGATGGTCGCTTAGGTATGGCGCCACAAGACCATGTGATTGCAGATTTCTTGCGCAAGACGGGCAGACCGATCATATTGGCAGTGAACAAAACAGAGGGTATGCAGGCCGGTGTGGTGACTGCGGACTTTCATGAACTTGGTCTAGGTGAGCCTTTTCCAATTTCGTCAGCGCATGGTGATGGTGTGCGTGGCTTGCTTGACGATGCCTTGGATTCTTTAGGGGTACCTGAGCCGGAACCAGAAGAACAAGAAAACGATCCAAATCGTCCTATGAAAATTGCGGTGGTAGGACGTCCCAATGTTGGTAAATCTACCCTGATCAATAAATTGATCGGTGAAGAGCGCGTCATTGCCTTTGACATGCCGGGCACAACCCGTGATGCAATCGAGGTTCCCTTTGAGCGGAATGGCAAGCCATATATTTTGGTGGATACAGCAGGTCTGCGTCGTCGTGGAAAAGTATTTGAAGCCATTGAGAAATTCTCAGTTGTGAAAACCTTGCAAGCGATTGCCGATTGCAACGTTGTGATCTTGATGCTCGATGCCCAGCAAGACATCTCGGAGCAAGATGCACATATTGCCGGATTTATTGTGGAAGCAGGTCGTGCTTTAGTTGTTGCCGTGAACAAGTGGGATGGTCTGGATTCTTACGTTAAAGAACGTGCGCGTTTAGAGATCGCTCAAAAACTGCGCTTCTTAGACTTTGCTAACGTGCATCCCATCTCCGCTAAAAAAGGGACTGGCCTAAAAGAGCTCTTTAAAGACGTAGATCTGGCTTACGCTGCAGCGATGGCGAAATTACCGACCCCGAAACTCACCCGCATCTTGCAAGAAGCGATTGAGCATCAACAGCCTAAGCGTGTGGGCATGGGACGTCCAAAATTACGCTATGCCCACCAAGGTGGCATGAACCCCCCGATTGTGGTGATTCATGGAACATCTTTAAGTGGGGTAACGGATAGTTATAAGCGCTATTTAGAGGGCCGCTTTAGAGAGGTCTTTAAGTTAACGGGCACCCCATTACGTATTCAGATGAATACTGCTAAAAACCCGTATGTTGACGGGGATAAAGGTAAAAAAGGCAAAAAGTAGTAAATCAGCGTAGAGTTTCAGATGTGTTTTAGACCTAGGGCTTGATTTTCTGAAATCAGGCCCCTTATCTTAGAAATAGGCAGCGTGTGTTTCATTGAATAAAAAAGCAAGACTCCCAAAAATATAAAAATTTAAATAAAAATCCAATAAGGAGCATTATGAATATTAGTAAAACCCAATTACTACAGGATCCTTTCCTCAATGCTTTGCGCAAAGAGCATGTTCCTGTCTCTATCTATCTCGTGAACGGCATCAAGCTCCAAGGTAATATTGAATCTTTTGATCAATATGTGGTGCTCCTACGTAATACCGTGACCCAGATGGTCTATAAACACGCTATCTCTACGATCGTGCCTGCTCGTGCAGTGGAGTTCCGTACGGAAGAAGCTAGCTCTGTTTAAAACCGGTTTAGATGCAGCTCGCGCCGTCCTTGTTGGGGTTGATACAGGACGCGAGGATTTTGCGGATAGTATGGCCGAGCTCAGCCTCTTAGCGGAGAGTGCTGGCTCAATACCTGCAGCTAGCGTGATTGCACGCAAGGGCAAAACAGATCCTGCTTTTTTCATCGGATCGGGTAAGGCCAACGAAGTTAAAAAAGTGATGGAAGAGCAAGCAGCGGAATTGGTCATCTTTAATCATCCGCTGTCTCCAACACAGCAGCGTAATTTAGAGCGCCACATTGGCTTTCATGTGATGGATCGTACAGGTCTGATATTAGATATCTTTAGCCAACGAGCGCAAAGCCATATTGGTAAAACTCAGGTCGAACTAGCGCAAGTACGTTATCGCATGTCTCGCTTAGTGCGCGCCTGGAGTCACTTGGAGCGTCAGCGCGGGGGCATTGGTGTGCGTGGTGGTCCTGGCGAAACTCAGATGGAGCTTGATCGACGCATGTTAGCCACCAAGGCCAAGCGTTTAGAGAATGAATTAGAAAAACTGCAGCGCCAGCAAAGAACCCAAAGAAGAGCCAGAAATCGTAAGGATGTTTTCTCGGTTTCCTTGGTTGGCTATACCAATGCCGGTAAATCAACCTTGTTTAATTCCCTTACAAAAGCGGGGGCTTATGCGGCCGACCAGCTCTTTGCCACCTTGGATACCACCTCACGTAAGGTCCATTTAGATGGAGTAGGGTCGATTGTGGTGTCTGATACCGTGGGTTTTATTAGGGAGTTGCCTCACCAGTTGGTAGAGGCGTTTAGGGCCACGCTAGATGAAACGATTCATGCTGACCTGATCTTGCATGTAATTGACGCTTGCAGCCCCGTTGCACGTGAGCAAAAGGCTGAAGTTGAGGATGTTTTGCGAGAAATTGGGGCGGATGACATCCCCCGAATTGAGGTGATGAACAAAATTGACCAAATGCCCCAGACCTTTACGGAGGGTGCGGTCTTGATGCGCGATTCTGAGGGGATTCCGAGTCAGGTTTTCCTATCCGCCAAGACTGGCTTAGGTCTTGATTTATTGCGCTTAGCCCTCGCCGAATGCTCTCAAATGACTGATAGAATAAGGTTCGAGCAAAATCGTTCTAAGGTTCAAATAGCCCCCGACGAATTATTGGCTCCTTTACCCGAACGACCAGAGACTTCTGAATTTAATCCGATCCCTAACCAAAAATATTCACCCCATGATGCGTAAATTTCTCGAGCTGTTCTCAGTTAATGATCCAGGCTGGGGCAATAGCCATCCAGGTAGCGGGTCTAAAGATGCCAAAGATGGTCAGGCGAATGAGCAAGCTCCTAAAACAGAGCCAGGCAATCCAGGTGCGGATAAGCCGGTAGAGGCTCAACCCAAGAATCCACAGCCAAATAATCAACCAGCTAAACCAGATGGTCCTCCAGACCTCGATGAGTTGTGGCGCGATTTTAATGACCGCATTAGTGGGATCTTTGGCGGCAAGAAAAAGCCCGGAGCAACTTCCAGCAAGCCATCTAATAAGCCGAACAGTACAGACATTCCTCCACCATCTCAGCGTGGCAATGGTGGCGGTGGTGGTGGCTTCAATGCACCGAATTTCAATTTCACCAATCCATTCGGCTCTAAGGCCACTGTCTTGTTAGCTGCAGGTGGTGTTTTCTTAATCTGGATCTTTGGTGGCTTCTTCATTATTCAAGAGGGCCAGTCTGGTGTGGTTACTACATTTGGTAAGTACTCTTACACCGCAGGACCTGGTATTAACTGGCGCATGCCTTGGCCTGTGCAGGCCGAGCAAATTGTCAATGTTTCAGGAGTGCGTTCTGTAGAGGTTGGCCGCTCAATTTTGATTAAAGCAACCAATCAAAAAGATACCTCAATGCTTACTGAAGATGAAAATATTATTGATGTGCGTTTTGCAGTTCAATACCGCTTAAAAGATCCAACAGATTATTTATTTAACAATCGCGATCCTGATACAACTGTGGTGCAAGCCGCCGAAACTGCGGTGCGTGAAATTGTGGCGCGTAGCAAGATGGATACTGTTTTATACGAAGGCCGTGAAAAGATTGCGATTGATTTGGCTGCCTCGATACAGAAAATTCTAGATAGCTATAAAACAGGCATCTATGTTACAAGTGTGACTGTTCAAAACGTTCAACCGCCAGAGCAAGTGCAGGCGTCATTTGATGATGCTGTAAAAGCAGGACAAGACCAAGAGCGTCTCAAGAGTGAAGGTCAGGCATATGCTAATGACATTATTCCTCGCGCCAAAGGGACGGCTGATCGACTCATTCAAGAGGCGGAAGGTTATAAAGCGCGTGTCATGGCTACTGCGGAAGGCGATGCGGCACGCTTTAAGCAAGTGCACACTGAATATGCAAAAGCGCCTGGAGTTACCCGCGATCGTATGTATATCGACAGCATGCGTGAGATGTATAACAACGTCACTAAGGTTTTAGTGGATACAACGAAGAACAACAGTCTGTTGTATTTGCCGCTCGATAAGCTAGTTGCTCAAGTGACTGCAGAGAGCGCTCAAATAGCAGCAGGCCAGGTATCTGGAAACACTCCAACTGGATCTGTGACGGTAGGCGGTGCAACTGGTAATCCAGCAGCTCCATTCAGTAACAACATAACTAACCTAAGCCCTAGCAATACTCCAAGCATTGGTGCTTCCGAAAAACGCGACGGCCTGAGAAACCGTGATAGAGGGGACGCAAGATAATGAACGCAAATCGTCTCATTGCAGCTATCGGTGGTCTGATTGCTCTACTGTATGTTCTGGCTTCCAGTATTTTTGTCTTAGACCAGCGACACTTTGCTGTAATTTTTGCTTTCGGGCAAATTGTTAGAGTAATAGAGCAACCTGGTCTGCAATTGAAATACCCAGCGCCTTTTGAAAATGTGCGCTTTTTTGATCGTCGTATTTTGACAATTGATACTCCCGAGGCAGAACGCTTCATTACCTCTGAGAAGAAAAATCTCTTGGTCGACTCTTACGTTAAATGGCGTATTGTGGATCCCCGTAAGTTCTTTGTGAGTTTTAAGGGTGATGAGCGTTTAGCACAAGATCGGCTGACACAATTAGTACGTTCTGCCCTGAATGAAGAATTTACTAAACGCACTGTCAGGGAGATCATCTCGGATCAACGCGAGCAAGTGATGCAGGGTATTCGTAAAAAAGTAGCTGATGATGCATCTGATATTGGTGTTGAAATAGTCGATGTTCGCCTCAAGCGAGTAGATCTATTGGCAGAAATTAGTGACTCCGTCTACAGACGTATGGAAGCGGAGCGTAAACGCGTTGCGAATGAATTACGTTCAACCGGTGCTGCTGAATCTGACAAGATTCGTGCAAATGCAGAACGTCAGCGCGATACGATTTTGTCTGAGGCTTATCGTGATGCACAGAAGATTAAAGGTTCAGGTGATGCGAGAGCAACCGCACTTTATGCAGAAGCATTTGGGCGTGATCCACAGTTTGCACAGTTCTATCAAAGTCTTGAGGCATACCGTAGCTCTTTCAAGGATAAGAAAGATGTCATGGTGGTAGAGCCTAGTGGTGAGTTCTTCAAGTTCTTACACAAGAAAAATTGAATGTAAGTGTTTCAGACTATGAATCGTTGGTTACTTCCTGAAGATATTGCTGATATTTTGCCTGCCGAGGCTCGTAAGGTGGAGACGCTGCGTCGTGCCATTTTGGATTTGTACCAGTCTTATGGTTATGAGTTAGTTGCACCTCCTATTTTGGAGTTTCTGGATTCCTTGCTGACAGGAACGGGCTCTGATCTCAATTTGCAGACATTCAAGTTGGTCGATCAATTGTCTGGTCGCACTTTGGGTTTGCGCGCTGACATGACGCCACAAGTGGCTCGTATTGATGCGCATTTATTGAATCGTAAAGGCGTCACCCGTCTTTGCTACGCAGGTTCCATTGCTCACGCTCGTACCCCAGTAGGGAGTTCTGCGCGCGAAGAGTTGCAACTTGGCGCCGAGATTTATGGCTGCGCTACTTGGGAGGCAGATTTTGAAGCGATCTCCTTGTTATTAGAAACCTTACGTGTAGCTGGTCTCAAGCAGGTTTACCTTGACCTCTCGCATGCCGGAGTTCTCGAAGGCATTTTGGATGGCCAATCAATCACTAAGGGTGATATTGAGACGCTGTATAGCTTATTGCAAACTAAGGATCGCCCTCGTTTAGCCGGTTGGGCTCAATGCTTGCCAAGTCAATCTGTAGAAGCCTTAATGGCACTTACTGAGCTAAATGGTCCTTGTGCCCAAGTTTTGCTCAGTGCAAGAAAGATTTTGCCAAAACATAAACTAATTGATCAAGCTCTGTCTCAATTAGAGAAGCTTGCTTCTGCTACTACAGCGCTGTCTAGTGATCTTGAGCTCAGCATTGATTTAGCAGATTTGCGTGGATACCAATATCACAGTGGTGTTATGTTTGCCGCTTATGTTGATAAGCTACCCCAACCGATTGCCCGTGGCGGTAGATATGATCATGTTGGTCAGGCGTTTGGTCGTTCTCGTCCTGCCACTGGCTTTTCACTGGATTTACTGACATTAGCCAATCTTGCACCCACGGCTCAAAGAAAGTCTGCGATCGTGGCGCCTTGGATTGATGATGCTCTATTGTCCAGCCAGATTGCTAAGCTGCGTCAAGCTGGTGAAGTAGTCATTCAGGCCATGAATGGTGACGCTGTAGAAACCGCTGAATATCTTTGTGATCGTGAGCTAGTGAAGCAGGGCAGCTCGTGGGAAGTGAAAAAGAAGTAA
>CANISN010000092.1 GCA_947470165.1 Burkholderiaceae bacterium
CGCGCCCGCAGCTTTCGCGAGTATCCCTATAACGAACTAGCGTCGCATTTAATCGGCTACATTGGACGCGTTTCTCAGCGCGATAAAGAGCGCATGCAAGCAGAAATTGAGAGCTCCAAAGCAGATGATCCTGATGCTCTACAGACCTCTTTTTTACCGGGCATTCAGTACGTTGGCAAGATTGGTTTGGAGCAAAGCTATGAAACTGTTCTCCGCGGTGTACCAGGATATGACCAAGTAGAAATCACAGCTGGCGGAAAACCGGTGCGCACACTTTCAAGCTCGCCTTCTGTACCCGGAAAAAATATAGTGCTGTCAGTTGATATCAAGCTGCAATATTTGGTTGAGCAACTCTATGGAAATTTCCGCGGCGCATTTGTTGCGATTGAACCTGAAACGGGCGATATCTTGGCTTTTGTTTCTAAGCCCAACTTTAATCCTAATGACTTTGTTGAAGATATTGATCTAACGACTTGGAAAGAGCTCAACGAATCACCTCAGAAACCCCTTTATAACCGCCCTCTTAAAGGAATCTATCCTCCGGGCTCTACCTATAAACCATTTATGGCGCTTGCTGCTTTAGAGACTAAAAAGCGCACACCATCACAAACGATTTCTGATCCAGGTTACTTTGATTTTGGCAATCATACCTTTCGTGATGATAAAAAAGGCGGGCATGGCATTGTCGATATGCAAAAGTCTATTGTCGAATCTTGTGACACCTACTACTACACCTTAGCGCGTGATATGGGCGTCAATATGATGCATGACTTTATGAAGCCATTTGGGTTCGGTCAAATTACTGGGATTGATTTACTAGGTGAATCAAAAGGTGTCTTGCCATCAACTGAGTGGAAAAAAAATACCTTCAAGAAACCAGAGCAGCAAAGATGGTATGAAGGAGAAACGATCTCGTTGGGAATTGGACAGGGCTATAACGCATTCACGATTTTGCAGTTAGCCCATGCGATGGCAAATGTGGTGAACAATGGAATTGTGATGAAACCGCACTTAGTAAAAGCCATTGAAGATCCCTTCACAAGAAATCGTACCCTCACTACACCCAAAGAGAGCTATCGTATTGATCTCGTTCCAGAGAATATTGAGATTATTAAGAAAGCAATGCTAGAGGTGAATGTCTCTGGAACATCTGCATCTGTATTTAAGGGCACTGGATATCAAGCAGGCGGCAAAACAGGAACAGCGCAAGTCTTTAGCTTAAATTCAAAAGAGTATCACCACGGATCTACTGCTGAATTTTTAAGAGACCATGCCTTATATATCGCGTTTGCGCCTGCAGAAAAGCCTGCTATCGCAATTGCCATGGTTGTAGAGAATGCCGGATTTGGGGCGCAACATGCTGCTCCGATTGCTAGAAAAGCACTAGATTTTTATCTTGAAGGTAAATGGCCTAAGGAGATTCCCGAATGGAAAAGAGCGCCATAAATAAAGTTAAAAAAATATTTCTCAGTATTTTCAGTGGCCTTGATCGCCAGCTAGGCTTTATTTTGCTTGGGTTGGCAACCATTGGCTTTATTACCTTTTTATCTGCAAGTCAAAATACGCCTGTTCGCTTTGAAGATGAGCTACGTAACCTAGCGCTCTCCTTTGCTGTAATGTGGGTAGTCTCTCGCATTCCACCAAAGTGGCTAGAGACGGCAGCAGTTTGGATTTACATAGTAGGTGTAGCACTGCTAGTTGCAGTAGCTATATTTGGGTTGATTAAAAAAGGTGCGCGACGTTGGCTTAACATTGGAGTGGTGATTCAACCTTCAGAGCTAATGAAGATTGCTATGCCGTTGATGTTGGCCTGGTACTTCCAAAAACGTGAGGGCATACAAAAAACCTGGGACTATGGAGTCGCCGCTATCATTCTAGGCATTCCAGTAGCGTTGATTGCACGTCAACCCGACTTAGGTACAGCCCTTCTAGTTTTTGCTGCTGGGCTTTACGTGATCATTCTGGCAGGACTGCCATGGAAATGGATATTACCATTCGTGGGTCTTGGTATTTTCGGCATCGTTCTGATTATTATTTTCGGAGATACGATTTGCGCGCACAACATAGCGTGGCCATTTGTTCATAATTATCAAAAGCATCGTGTCTGTACATTACTTGACCCGAGTAGCGACCCTCTTGGGAAAGGTTTTCATACCATTCAGTCAATGATTGCGATTGGCTCTGGTGGTTTTTTTGGCAAGGGTTGGTTTCAGGGCACACAAGCGCATCTCGAATTTATTCCAGAAAAACATACCGATTTTGTCTTTGCTGTGTTTTCAGAAGAATTTGGCCTGCTGGGTAATTTAGTATTGTTGGCACTTTTCTTTGCTCTGATTAAAAGAGGTTTAGCTATCTCCGCAAGTGCACCTAATTTATTTACCCGCTTACTCGGGGCATCGGTGACGCTGATTTTCTTTACCTACGCCTTTGTCAATATCGGCATGGTGAGTGGCCTGCTGCCGGTTGTAGGTGTTCCCCTACCCTTCATTAGCTATGGTGGTACTGCTCTAGTTACCCTGGGTTTTGGGGCGGGCATTCTGATGAGCATTCATCGCCATCGACGACTAGTACAGAGCTAGAAGTAGATTGGATTAGCTACGCAAGATTTTGGTGCTAATTACAGAAACAAAAAAGCCCGGCATACCGGGCTTTTTCATTAATAAAGCAAGAATTACTTCTTACGCTTATTAACTGAATCTTTAAATGCTTTACCAGCAGAAAACTTAACAGTTTTAGCGGCAGCAATTTTGAGTGGCTCGCCAGTTTTTGGATTGCGGCCCATACGTGCAGCGCGCTTACCAGAAGCAAAAGTACCAAAACCGATCAGTTGTACTGAGTCGCCCTTAGTAACAGCTTTAATGATTTGCTCAATAGCAGAATTCAATGCAAATTCAGCCTTGGCTTTAGAGATCTCAGCATCGTCAGCAATCGCTGCGATTAGTTCTGCTTTGTTCAAGTGAAGCTCCTTATAGATATTGATGGCAGCGCACATATTGCGCTTACATGATTTTAACCACAAAAAATTACAAAAATAAAGATTCGTAACAGCAATTTTTTAAATTGCCTATTTTTTACTCCTCTAAAACTATAAGATCCGACACAAAATACTCAGTATCGCCAAAACAGCTTGTGGGTAATCCAATATGCTGGTCATATTTAAGGACAACCTTTTTGCCTAGATTAGTATTAATTTTTTTCGCTACAGTATCGTCACGCACCGTAAAGAGGAATTTTTCAGACATAGTTCCGGGCATAGAAACCATTGCTAACTCCCCCTCCCAAGTTTTGCAAATGTATCCGCGGCTGGAAAACTTCTGGACATAACCAGCGCGCTCCCCACTGCCATAGCTCCAATTGAACATAATCCAGGTATATCCCGCCAAACCAGTTAAGCCAATAAATACAAGACTTAAAAGCCATTTTATAAATCTATTCATACGATTTTCCTTTAGCAATCACGCTTGTAGCCCTGATTAGAGCGCGCGCCCAGTGATCTCGTTTGACCCCGATCAACATTTGAGCATAATCATTACCTAAATAGGGGTGAAATCACCTACTATCCAAATTAACATACTAGTGATAACGCTAATTGGTTAATTCTATGGAACTACGTCACATCATCTTTCTTATTTTTGCCGTCTCAGCCGTTAATGTCTAGTTTAGAGGCGGGGTGCGATTTGGCGTGATGCGCCCACTCACGGACTACCAAGTGCTTTTGGCCCCCATTAATAGCCTGCTTTACTTCTTCTCCAAAACGAAGGCTAGGGCATTTATTGCCGTTGCGGACTTCCCTGAAATGAAGCCCCTTCAAGGCCATTGGCAGATCATGAGAGATGAAGCGCTCGCTTTAAATGCAGATGGCGCTATAGCTGCCGCTACGGGGTATAACGATATTGGGTTTAACTCCTTTTTTCGTACAGGTTGGAAACGCTTTCACCTCTACTGGTACGGGAAAGAAATGCCTTCAGCGCAACTCCACTGCCCAAAAACTGTCGCACTTCTGAAATCGATCCCATCAATCAAGGCAGCGATGTTTGCCTCACTACCCCCTGGGGCAACGCTGGTTCGTCATCGCGACCCTTACGCAGGCTCCCTTCGCTATCACATTGGCCTTGTTACTCCAAACGACCCTGGGTGCTTTATAAACGTAGACGGCGAGCGCTATTACTGGAAAGATGGCGAAGCTGTGATGTTTGATGAAACTTATATTCACTACGCTGCTAATGAAACAGATCAGCAGCGCATTGTATTGTTTTGTGATGTAGAGCGACCGGTTCACACTAAATTGGTGCAATTATTAAATCGCTGGTTTGGGCGCTACGTCATGAGCGCCGCCTCTTCACAGAACGTCGAGGGAGAGAGGGTAGGCTTTGCCAACATTCTCTTTAAGTATTTTTATCACTTAAGAGCACAGGCAAAAAAGCTCAAAGCAAAACAACGCAATGTTTACTATATCGGCAAGTGGGTGCTGATTTTGGGTATTTTGTGGGCAATATTTTGGTAAACCCTAGGGGCTTAGGGATTCAATAATTTGTTCCGGGGTGATAGAGCCCCAGATTTCTACTCGCTTGATGCGGCTATTTTGTCCTGATAGCAACTGAATTTGTTTTTGTGGCACTCTTAACTGCTTGGAAAGCCAGGATAATAGCATCTCGTTTGCCTTATTTTCTAGGGCAGGTGCTTGGAGTGATATTTTCAAACAGCCATCATGTAATCCAACTACCTTAGTCAGTTTTGCGCCAGGTTGGCAATGTAAATTAAGAGTAATGCCGGTGGGGGTTTGTTTTAACCAAAGAGGCATCATCAAAGTACTTTAAACTCAAATCATGATTATGAAGAACTCCAGCGCCTTAGACCAGTTATTTGCTAGTAATCGCGAATGGGCTGAAGCTAAAATTGCTCAGGATAGTAATTTTTTCAAGCGCTTAGTTTCTCAGCAAGCGCCAGAATACCTTTGGATTGGCTGCTCGGATAGTCGCGTGCCTGCAAACGAAATTGTTAACCTTCTCCCTGGCGAATTATTTGTTCATCGTAACGTTGCTAATGTAGTCGTACACACTGATCTCAATTGTCTATCAGTAATTCAGTTTGCGATTGATCTGCTGAAGGTCAAGCATATTTTGGTAGTGGGTCACTATGGTTGCTCTGGCGTACATGCAGCCCTTACAGATAAACGCATCGGTCTAGCTGATAATTGGTTGCGTCATGTTAAAGATGTCCATCAAAAACATGAACGCTATCTTGGAGATATTATTCCAACTCCAAAACGGCAGGATCGCTTGTGTGAGCTTAATGTCATTGAACAAGTTGTGAACGTTTGTGAAACTACCATCGTGCAAGATGCTTGGGCGAGAGGCCAAGATCTGACTGTCCATGGGTGGGCCTATCGTCTTGAGACCGGTCTAGTAAATGATTTAGGTATGTCTATTAGCTCTACTGAAGAAATGGCCGTACGTTACACCAAATCTTTAGCTCGCTACGCAACCGAATAAATTTAGCTTTGTTTAATAACTTTTCGAACTATGCTGGGGTTGCTGTCCTCAGATTTCTGGCATTACTTCCCTATCAGACTTTAGTCTCACTAGGGTATGGCTTAGGCTACCTAGCATCGCATATTCCCAACGATCGAAATCGCGTAGCTCAAAAAAATCTTGAGCTCTGCTTTCCTGAACTTAGCGCACAAGAAATTAATCGGCTCAGGGAGCGGCATTGGCGACTACTAGGTCGAAGCATTGTTGAGAAAAGCATTATTTGGCTTGGCAGCAAAAAACGGCTTGCTGATATGATTGAAGTGCAGTCTGAGGTCGACCTCGCAGATAGAAAACCTCGCATCTTAGTAAATATGCATTTCATTGGTATTGAAGGTAGCATTATTTTGAGTGCGCTGGCAAAAGATAAGGGCTGGCCTCGTACATCTGGGTTTTTTCAAAGAATGAAAAATCCTTTCTTTAATAGAAAAATTATTGAATGGCGCAATCGCTTCGGCGGAAACTCAATTGATCGGCAAGGAAATTCTATTGCGCTCATTCGCGAAATCTGCAAGGGTAGCTTCATCATCATTGCTCCAGACATTGATTTGGGTCTTAAGGACTCTACATTTGCACCTTTTTTTAATATTCAAACCAATACGATCACAGCTGTATCACGCCTTGCCAAAATAACGGGTGCACAAGTCTGCATGATGATCACAACCCTTAAAGAAAACGAGGCGGGCTATATCTGCTCTATTAGTAAACCCTTAGAGAATTTCCCGACCGAAAATCCTGAGGAAGACACTGCACGACTGAACCAGATTTTTGAGCAAGAAATACGCCTTAGACCTGCCGAATACTATTGGGTTCATAAGCGCTTTAAAAATAGGCCCTTGAACGAAGTAAGTCCCTATTAGCCCCGAGAGAGAGGATTCATTTGGTCAGAACTCAATCCTTACATAAATAATTGCCCGATAATAGCGCTATGGAAGAAAAAATACGTGTATCCAAGCTGCTTTCTGAATTAGGCTTATGCTCCCGACGTGAAGCCGATTCCTATATTGAACAAGGCTTAGTTACTGTCGATGGTGAGGTGGTTAATGAACTGGGCTCTCGTGCTTTTCGGCATCAGAAGATCGAATTACAGTCGGGCGCCAAAGCTCAACAAGCATCACGGATTACCG
>CANISN010000093.1 GCA_947470165.1 Burkholderiaceae bacterium
ATTTGGAAAAAGCACTCGAGCAAGCTGAGATTGTTACCGGTACTGTTACTGGTAAAGTCAAAGGTGGCTTGACTGTGATGGTGAACGGTATCCGCGCATTCTTGCCTGGATCACTCGTTGATACACGCCCAATTAAAGACACTAGTCCTTACGAAGGTAAGACTATGGAGTTTAAGGTTATTAAGCTTGATCGTAAGCGTAATAACGTCGTGTTATCACGTCGTGCGGTTGTTGAAGCCAGCCAAGGTGAAGAGCGCGCGAAGATGATGTCTAACCTCAAAGAAGGTAGCGTTGTTCAAGGTATTGTTAAGAACATCACGGACTACGGCGCGTTCGTGGACCTCGGTGGTATTGATGGCCTCTTGCACATTACCGATTTGGCATGGCGTCGCGTGCGTCACCCAAGCGAGATGCTAACTGTTGGTCAAGAAGTTACCGCAAAGATTTTGAAGTTCGATCAAGAGAAGAACCGTGTTTCACTCGGTGTGAAACAACTTGGTGATGATCCATGGGTTGGCATCGCTCGTCGTTACCCACCAAATACCCGTTTATTCGGTAAGGTGACAAATCTGACTGACTACGGCGCATTCGTTGAGATCGAATCCGGTATCGAAGGTTTGGTACACGTTTCCGAGATGGATTGGACCAACAAAAACGTTGCTCCAAGTAAAGCTACTGCATTAGGAACCGAAGTTGAAGTCATGGTGTTGGATATCGATGAAGACAAGCGTCGTATCAGTTTGGGTATCAAACAGTGCAAAGCGAATCCATGGGAAGAGTTCTCACGCGGCCAACAAAAAGGCGACAAGTTAAGTGGTGCAATCAAGTCAATTACTGACTTTGGTGTATTCATTGGTTTGCCTGGCGGTATCGATGGCTTAGTTCACCTCTCAGACCTTTCATGGAATGAGCCGGGCGAAGAAGCTGTTAAGAGATACAAAAAAGGTGACGAAGTTGAGGCAACTGTATTGGCTATTGATGTAGAGAAGGAGCGTATCTCTCTTGGTATCAAGCAATTGTCTGGTGACCCATTCAACAACTACACATCCGTAAGTGACAAGGGTAGCCTTGTTACTGGTACTGTGAAGGCGGTTGATGCTAAGGGTGCAACCATTCACTTGGCTGATGAAGTTGAAGCTTACTTGCGTGCTTCTGAGATCTCAACCGATCGCGTTGAAGATGCTCGTAATGTATTGAAAGAGGGTGATAGCGTAAATGCCATGATCATTAATATCGATCGTAAGTCACGTGTTATTAATCTTTCAATTAAGGCTAAAGATAGCTCTGACCAACAAGATGCTATGAGCAAGCTTCAAGGTGATGCGCAGTCTGGCACAACCAACTTGGGTGCTCTGTTAAAAGCCAAGATGGATAATCAAGGCTAAATCAATATCGCCGCTTTCCAATAGGAGAGCGGCGGTTATTTATTGATAGATCATGTCAGATCAAGAGCAACAAGCAATCACTCGCTCCGAACTCGTTGAGAGCTTGGCGGAGCAGTTTCCCCAACTACTGCCACGGGATGTGGAGTTGGCAGTAAAAACATTGCTAGACACAATGACTCACGCTTTAGCCGAAGGTAAGCGCATTGAGTTACGTGGTGTTGGTAGTTTTGTTTTACACCATCGTCCAGCACGTACTGGCCGTAATCCGAAATCTGGCGAGAAAGTATTGATCCCAGAAAAGCGGGTGCCGCACTTCAAGCCTGGCAAAGAGTTACGTGAGCGTGTTGATTACAAGCCACTAAATCAAGCGGGACCCAAAGAGGGTTCTGGTGCCTAGTCGCATAGCTCATACCCAGCGGTCCATTCGGGCCATTTTTTTATTTAAGTTCTGCATATCATGATTCAGATTGCAACCTCATGGCTGCTCTTATTGCCGGTAATGTTCGGTATTGGCTGGCTAGCCTCGCGTTGGGATCTGCGCCTTGAAAATCGCATGGATGAGCGTGAACGTATGCGTCAGCAGCGCTCAACATTTAAAGGCCTCAGTCTTTTACTGAATGAGCAACCTGATCAAGCGATTGAAACTTTAGTCAAAATTGCTCAGCTTGATCCTGAAACAATTGAACTTCATTTTGCTTTAGGTAATTTATTTCGTCGTCGTGGAGAGACTGAGCGTGCGATTCGGGTGCACCAACACTTGGCGAATCGCGACGATCTGAAAGCACGCGATCGTGATCATGCTGCTTACGAACTAGGCCGTGATTTTTTGCGAGCAGGCTTATTGGATCGCGCTGAAGTCTCTTTGAATCGGGTTGGCGAAGGAAAATTTGCTGCACCCGCTAAAGAGAGTCTTCTCGAGATCTATCAAATTGAGCGAGACTGGACGAAGGCGATTATTTCTGCAAGTGAGTTAGCGGGCTTACAGGGTAAGTCACATGATACTGAGATCGCTCAGTTTTATTGTGAGCTTGGTCAAGAAGCGCTGCGTTGCAAGGATCTACCTGAGGTGGAGCAATCTGTTCAGTTAGCCTTACAGGCAGTACCTAATCATGCGCGTGCATTGATTTTGCAGGGCGATTACTTGATGGCGATGGATCGTCCAGCTCAGGCGATTGAGGCTTGGAGTATTGTTGCCAAAGCACATCCTCCTTACATGCATCTGCTCGCTGACCGCTGGATGGTGGCGCATACTAATCTGGATAAAGCTGATGAAGGCTTGAGTACTCTATGTGAGTTATTAAAAACTCAGGCCTCTGGGGAGTTACTTGATATCGTGCAAAAACATATGGTGAAAATTCGAGGTGCGCAAGCTACAGAAGCAATGTTGGTTGAGGTGATGCAGTACTCACCAAGCTTGAGTGCGCTCTCAAAGCTAGCGGAGACGCGTTTAGCCTTGGCGGAGAGTAACGGCACGCCAGAAAGAATCTCTGATTTACAGGCGACTCTAAGCTTATTAAAGTTGAGGACTACGAGCTTGGCTCGCTATACCTGTGGTAATTGCGGTTTCCGTGCGCGACGTTTTTATTGGCAGTGCCCTGGTTGTAATCATTGGGAGGCTTATTCCCCAAGGCGTAGTGAGGGTGCTGTATCTAGTGGCCCATCGATGTAATGGAATTAGCTAAATGCGTTAACTAAACAAGTTCACTAAATAGTCATTAAGTTTGTTTTTAATAGTCTTATTGCAGTAAATATATCTTTGGAGATGCTTTGAAAGTCACCATCATCGGAAGTGGATACGTTGGACTTGTCACTGGCGCTTGCTTAGCCGAGCAGGGTAATCACGTCTTTTGTGTTGACGTTGATCCTAAGAAGATTGAGATTCTCAATTCTGGGGGCGTACCGATTTACGAACCAGGCCTAAAAGAGATGATTGAGCGCAACCGCGCTGCTGGCCGCTTGCAGTTCTCTACTGATATTGCTGCTTCTGTAGCTCATGGCGATATTCAATTTATTGCAGTAGGAACCCCTCCAGATGAAGATGGTTCGGCAGATCTACAGTACGTCGTGGCAGCAGCGCGTAATATTGGCCGCCACATGTCCACCCCTAAAGTGATTGTTGATAAGTCCACTGTACCAGTAGGTACTGCTGACAAAGTATCTGCTGCCATCGGCGAGGAACTGACCAAAAGAGGTCTCTCGCCAGAACTCTGCTCAGTAGTCTCTAACCCCGAGTTCTTAAAAGAAGGCGCAGCGGTAGAAGACTTTATGCGCCCAGATCGTATTGTGATTGGCACCCAAAATACCCCTGCAGGATTGCGCGCTAAAGAGCAAATGCGCAAACTTTACGCTCCGTTTAATCGCCACCACGAGCGTACTTATTACATGGATGTCAAAAGCGCTGAGCTCACTAAATACGCTGCAAATGCGATGTTGGCAACCCGTATCTCCTTTATGAACGAGTTGGCCAATTTAGCTGACTTAGTGGGTGCTGATATTGAAGCGGTGCGTCAGGGTATTGGTTCAGACTCCCGGATTGGCTATGGCTTTTTATACTCCGGTACGGGTTATGGTGGTTCTTGCTTCCCAAAGGATGTCTCGGCGCTATCGAAGACTGCGATTGAGCATGGACGAGATCTCAAGATTCTGGATGCGGTTGAAGCGGTGAATGAAGCGCAAAAATATATCCTTGTTGAGAAGATCGAAAAACGCTTCGGTAAAGATCTTAAAGATAAGAAGTTTGCCTTATGGGGTTTAGCCTTTAAGCCTAATACGGATGATATGCGTGAAGCCCCTAGTCGAGTAATTATTCAAGAGTTGGTGAAACGTGGCGCTCAGGTTGTTGCATATGACCCCGTTGCCATGCCAGAAGCAAAGCATTGCTTTGATTTGGACTTTAAGGGTAATCCCGAAGGGTTGAGCAAAGTCTCAATGACCAATGACCCAATGAGTGCGCTCAATGATGCTGATGCCTTAGTGATTGTCACTGAGTGGAAAGCCTTCAGAAGTCCAGATTTTGATCAAGTCATCCAAAAACTCAAGTCCCCCATCATTTTTGATGGCCGTAATCTATACGAACCACAAGCTATGCAAGAATTAGGCATTGAGTATCAGGGTATTGGTCGTCATAGTTAATGAAACATATAGAAGAGTTTTTAAGAGAGATTAGTGCCCGTGGAAAAAGCTAACCGAGACCAATTTTCTAAAGCCCGCTTATTAGTGGTGGGTGATGTCATGCTCGATCGCTATTGGTTTGGTGATACTAATCGAATTTCTCCTGAGGCCCCAGTACCAGTAGTTCAAGTGGGAAAGATTGATGAGCGTTTAGGAGGCGCTGCAAACGTAGCTCGTAACGTAGCAGCACTGGGTGCTAAGACAACTATTTTAGGCGTGATTGGTGATGATGAGTCAGGTCGTCGCATCTCTGAGTTACTCAAATCGAGTGGTGTTGATAGCCAGCTTGAAGTAGATGCAAAAGTACCCACTACTGTGAAACTGCGAGTGATTGCAAGACAACAGCAATTGATTCGTTTAGATTTTGAAGAGGCGCCTAGTCAGACTGCTCTCGCTCATAAACTAGAGCGTTATGAAAAGCTGTTAGGCAACGCTGATGTAGTGATTTTGTCTGACTATGGCAAAGGCGCTTTGGGTCAAGTTGCTTTGATGATTGAGCAGGCTAGAACCCAAAAGAAAATGATTCTGGTTGATCCAAAAGGCGATGACTACGCAAAATATCGAGGTGCGACTGTACTCACCCCCAACCGTAGTGAATTGCGCCAAGTAGTTGGCCAATGGACTAGCGAAGATGATTTAACGAAGAGAGCACAAGATCTTAGAAAGTCCTTAGACCTGGAGGCTTTACTACTGACGCGCTCAGAAGAGGGAATGAGTTTATTTACCGAGACAGGGGTTAGTCATGTAAAGGCGCAGGCGCGTGAGGTGTTCGATGTCTCTGGGGCTGGGGATACTGTGATTGGTTCGCTTGCAGTAGCATTGGCGGCTGGCTGGCCGTTGGAAAGAGCGATGGCTCTCGCTAATCGTGCCGGTGGTATCGTAGTTGGCAAGCTAGGCACTGCCACTGTTACTTCTGAGGAATTGCAATGACCATTATTGTCACTGGCGCAGCTGGTTTTATTGGCGCAAATATCGTTCAAGCATTAAATACCCGTGGCGAGAAAAATGTTATCGCAGTCGATGATTTACGTCCTGCTGATAAGTATCGTAATTTAGCCGATTTAGACATAACTGATTATTTTGATAAAGACGAGTTTCTAGAGGCATTTAGAAGTGGCCGCTTTGGTAAGGTAAGGGCGGTCTTTCATGAAGGGGCTTGCTCTGACACGATGGAAACCGATGGCATCTTTATGATGGCAAATAATTTCCGTTACACCATGGATTTACTGGATATTTGTACTGAGCAAAAAGTGCAATTACTCTATGCATCTTCTGCGGCAACCTATGGTGGCTCAGATGTGTTCGTTGAGAGTCGTGAGCATGAGAAGCCATTAAATATCTACGGCTACTCGAAGTTTTTATTTGATCAAGTGATGCGTAAGCGCTTTTCTGAAAAAGCCAATGCTGCCCAAGTTGTGGGGTTTAGATACTTCAATGTGTATGGTCCTCGTGAATCGCATAAAGGCCGTATGGCTTCAGTAGCTTTTCATCAATATCATCAGTACAAAGCAAATGGTAAGGTTAGGCTCTTCGGTGAGTATGGTGGTTATGGCCCTGGTGAACAGAGTCGTGACTTTGTTTCTGTTGAAGACGTGGTTAAAGTAAATCTCTATTTCTTAGACCATCCAGAACTGAGTGGTATCTTTAATCTAGGTAGTGGTCGTGCACAACCATTTAACGACGTGGCACATGCAGTAGTAAATGCGATGCGCAAACTCGATCACGCTAATCCTGTAAGTCTAGAAGAATTGGTAAATGATAAAGCGATTGAGTACATTCCTTTTCCAGATGCACTAAAAGGCAAGTACCAGTGTTTCACACAAGCTGATGTAACAAAATTACGCGCTGCAGGATATAAAGAGCCCTTCCTGAATGTGGAACAGGGTGTCAGTCAATACATTGTATGGCTTGAAGCCAACACGGGCTTTTTAGCTAACCCTATTTAGCGTGCTAATCAGCATCCACTACGGGTGCTGATTTCTTAATTTGCACGAGATATTCTAAGTTCGTTACCGAGCACATATCAAG